>JBJMTR010000102.1:0-4627 GCA_045811565.1 Bradyrhizobium sp. | reverse complement strand
GCTCGTCGCAATGACGGTGCGGCAGAGAGCTCACTCCGCCACCAGCGCGTTCATGTGCTCGACCGCCTCGATAAAATCTTCCTTGAACTCCTGCACCACGGCGCCGGCTGATTTTACACTGTCGATCAATCCGACACCCTGGCCGACGAAATAGCTGACGAAATCGCGCGCCTGGGCGTTGCCGGCGGCCGCCGCGCGATCGATCGAATTGAAGGCATCGCGGCTGAGGATGCTTTGCAGCGGCATCGGCAGCGCGCCGGGGCTGTCAGGCGAGCGATCCCACGCGTCGGTCCAGACCGAACGCAACTGGCGCGCCGGTTTGCCGGTGCGGCCCTTTGAACGCACAGCGTCGCGCGAGGACGCCGCGATCATCTTCTCGCGGAAAATTTCCGTGGTTTCGGATTCGACGGTGGCGAGCCACACCGAACCGGTCCAGGCCCCCGCGGCGCCCATCGCCATGCAGGCTGCCATCTGGCGCCCGGTCATGATGCCGCCGGCGGCCAGCACCGGCACGTCGCGGATCGGCTTGATCGCCTTGATCACCTCGGGCACCAGCACCATGGTCGAGACTTCACCGCAATGGCCGCCGGCCTCGGTGCCCTGGACTACCAGAATATCGACGCCGGCCGCGACCTGGCGCAGCGCGTGCTCCTTGGCGCCGACCAGTGCCGCGACCGGCACCCCATGCTTCTTGCCCATGTCGATCATCGATTTCGGCGGCACGCCAAGCGCGTTCGCAATCAGCTTAATTGGATGATTGAACGAGACCTCCAGCACTTCCAGCGCGCGTTGCCCGTCGAACGGCTGCGGTTGATTGTCCGCGACATTCGTCGTCGTCAGTTCGACGCCGTATTTTTTCAGGAGATTGCGGGTGAAGTCGCGATGTTCAGACGAAATCCGCGCTTCCAGGCTCTTCCAGGTAACGTCTTTCTCTCCGGCAGTGGAAATGTTTTCAGGGATCAACACGTCCAGGCCATAGGGCTTGCCGTCGACGTGATCATCGATCCATTTCAGTTCCTGCTCGATCGTCTCAGGCGAATGCGCGGTCGCCCCCAGCACGCCAAAACCGCCGGCGCGGCTCACTGCCGCCACCACATCGCGGCAATGGCTGAAGGCGAGCAGGGGGAATTCGATGCCCAGCATGTCGCAGATTGGTGATTTCATGGTGGATAGCTCCTCCCTACGGCAGCGTTCTGGCTGCTCAATCTTTATGGCAATTGCCGCCGGACGCTAGTGCATGCCAAGCGTGGCAGCAAGCACTACCCTCATCCCGAGGACGCGCGAGCAGCGTCTCGAGGGATGGGCCGCGGGCGAGACTGGCCTCATGGTTGGAGACGGCACTACGCGCCTCCTCACAATGAGGGTCTAGCACGGTGCAAGCGCACCTGCTCTCGGTGAGGAGCAAGCGTTCCGCGTCGCAGAATATCTCATGGCCAGATTTGTCTCTTGCGCTTTGACGACGCGCGGAGAATGCTAACAGGCAAACCGCCAGGAATCCTAGGGAGCCAAAATCCATGTCCGCCTTGCAATCCGTCGCCCGCAAAACTGCAGAAAACTACGACGTCGTCGTGGTCGGCGCCGGTTTTGCCGGGATGTACATGCTGCACAAATTGCGCGGTCTGGGAATGACGGCGCGGGTCTACGAACAGGGGAGTGGTGTCGGCGGTACCTGGTACTGGAATCGCTATCCCGGCGCGCGCTGCGACGTCGAGAGCATGCAGTATTCCTACTCGTTCTCGGACGAATTGCAGCAGGAGTGGGACTGGAGCGAGCGCTACGCGCCGCAGCCCGAGATCCTCAAATACGCCAACCACGTCGCCGACCGCTTCGACCTGCGGCGGGATATCCAGTTCGACACCCGGGTTACCAGCGCCGAATTCGACGAGGATGCCAGCCTGTGGTCGGTCACCACCTCCGACGGCAAGACCGTGGCGGCGAACCATGTCGTGCTCGCCACCGGCTGCCTTTCGAACGCGCGAAAACCTGACATCAAGGGTCTCGATAATTTCAAGGGCAAGGTCTATCACACCGGTCACTGGCCGCATGAGCCGGTGGACTTCACGGGATTGCGTGTCGGCGTGATCGGCACGGGGTCATCAGGTATTCAGTCGGTGCCTGTCATCGCCGAGCAGGCGAGCCATCTCACGGTGTTTCAGCGCACCGCCAATTACTCAATCCCGGCGCGCAATACCGCGTTGACCGCTGAGGAGCGCGAGTGTTTTCGTGCAAAATACCCCGAGATCAGGCGCTTTGCGCGTGAGGTGGCGCGCAACGGTATCTATACCGAGATGCCCGACCGCGGCGCGCTCGATGACGGCGACAACGAGCGGCGTGCCAACTACGAAGCGCGCTGGCAGCACGGCGGTCTCACCTTCATGTCGGTCTACAACAATCTGGCGCTCGACAAGGCCGCCAACGACACTGCCGCCGATTTCGTCCGCGAAAAGGTTGCGGAGATTGTGAAAGATCCCGCAACCGCAAAACTGCTGCAACCGAACAATCACCCCATCGGCTCCAAACGCATCTGTGTCGATACCGATTATTTCGCGACGTTCAACCGTCCGAATGTGGCGCTGGTGGATATCAGGTCGAAGCCGATCGAGGAGATCACCGCCAATGCGGTGCGCGCCGGCGGGAAGGAGTACGAGGTCGATGCGTTGGTGCTGGCAACCGGGTTCGACGCGATGACCGGTTCGGTCGCGAAAATCGACATTCGTGGCCGCAATGGGCAGACGCTCAATCAGAAATGGACCGAGGGGCCGCGCACGTATCTGGGCCTGATGAGCGCGGGCTTCCCCAATTTGTTCATCATCACCGGCCCCGGCAGTCCGTCGGTGCTGTCAAACATGATCGTCTCGATCGAGCAGCATGTCGACTGGATCAGCGATTGCCTTAACTTTATGCGCGATCGCGGCCTCGACACCATGGAAGCGAAAAAGGACGCCGAGGACAATTGGGTGGCGCATGTCAACGAGGTCGCCTACACCACGCTCTATCCGCAGGCCAATTCCTGGTACATGGGCGCCAACATCCCCGGCAAGCCGCGCATCTTCATGCCCTATATCGGCGGCGTCGGGCCGTATCGGCAGATCTGCAACGATGTTGCAGTGAAGGGGTATGAGGGGTTCGCGATGGCATCGGCGTCACAACCGCGGAAATTGGCAGCATCATCCTGACAGCCTGACTGAGAAAAACAGCCCGAGAGAATCGGGTTGTCGACACAACTCGTCATGCGCGGGCTTGTCCCGGCCATCCACGTTCTTAGCTGTATCCGGAACGACTGGCGGGCAAGCCCGGCCAGGACCAGATGCGAGTCATACTCAAGCCGTCAGAAAGAGCCAAAACGAATGACCGACGCACCCGTAAGCGAGGCCCCCACCTATGAACCGCCCAAAGTCTGGACCTGGAACAAGGGGAGCGGAGGCCGCTTCGCCAGCATAAACCGTCCGATCGCTGGCCCGACGCACGAAAAAGAACTGCCAGTCGGCCGCCATCCTTTGCAGCTCTATTCGCTGGCTACGCCGAACGGCGTGAAGGTCACGGTGATGCTGGAAGAGCTGCTGGCGCTCGGCCATCGCGGCGCGGAGTACGATGCGTGGCTGATCCGGATCGACGGCAATCAGTTCGGCAGCGGTTTTGTCGCGGTCAACCCGAACTCCAAGATACCGGCGCTGATGGATCGCAGCGGGCCGGAGCCGATCCGGGTGTTCGAGTCAGGTTCGATCCTGATGTATCTCGCCGAAAAATTCGGCGCGTTCCTGCCGGCCGACACCAAAACGCGGGCCGAATGCCTGTCGTGGCTGTTCTGGCAGATGGGCAGCGCGCCCTTTCTCGGCGGAGGCTTCGGCCATTTCTATGCCTACGCGCCGAGCAAGATCGAATACGCCATCGACCGGTACGCGATGGAGGTGAAGCGCCAGCTCGACGTGCTTGATCGGCATCTTGCCGACAACGAATATCTGAGCGGCGGCGATTATTCGATTGCTGATATCGCCGTTTGGCCCTGGTACGGCGCGTTGGCGAAAGGCCTGCTGTATGGCGCGGGCGAATTCCTGGCTGTGCAGGAATACAAGAACGTGCAGCGCTGGACTGATGCCATCGCCAAACGCCCCGCCGTACGGCGCGGACGCATGGTCAACCGTATCTCAGGCGATCCCGCCAGTCAGCTGCACGAGCGCCATGACGCCGGCGATTTCGAGACGAACACGCAGGACAAGATTGGAGAGACTGCCAAGGGGTGACGCACCGCTTCCGGCGACCTGCCTGCGTGTTCGCGATCTCTCCGCTTCACCCGCGAAGACAGACATTCGGCAGCGAGATCAGCATACCGTTCAGGGGTTGTGGAGGGATGCGCGGGTCATCTAGTGCGGATAACGCGCTTCGCGCTGTTGCCCGCGCATAATCGTTTGGGTTCTACGGCATGCTCAGTTCATGCCGGCCGACCACCATCCAGTGCACTTCATCAGGGCCGTCGGCGAAGCGGAGGTGGCGGACGTCCTGGTACATCTCCGCGAGCGGCGTCCATTGCGAGATGCCGGTGGCGCCGTGCATCTGGATCGCCTGGTCGATGATCTTGCAGGCGCGCTCGGGCACCATGGCCTTGACCATGCTGACCCAGATGCGCGCT
>JBJMTR010000101.1:0-2807 GCA_045811565.1 Bradyrhizobium sp. | reverse complement strand
TGCGTGAAGCCGTCAAGCACGTTTTGTCCGTACTCATCGTCCTGATGCATGATGCAGGGCTTCTTGGGATTTTTCAGTTCCATCATGTATTTGAGCGCGGCGCGCGTGCTCTCGACATAGGGAAGCAGGTTATTGAACTTCAGCCGCTCCTGCGGCTTCTTCGGGTCGAATTTGAAGGTGAATTCGGCCGCGGTCAGCGGGAACAGCTGCAGCACGCCCGCGTCAAACAGGATATCCTGCGCCGCGAGCACGGTCGGCGAGCCCATTGGTCCGACCATGGCGAAGACCTTGTCGCGCTCGACCATCTTCTGCGACGCCAGCACCGCGCGTTTCGGATCGTAACCGCTGTCCTCCAGGATCAGCTTGACCTTGCGGCCGTTGATGCCGCCGGCAGTGTTGATTTCCTCGACCGCCATCTTCATGCCGTTGGAAACCGGCACACCCCAGACCTTGATCGGACCGGACAAATCTTGATGCGTGCCGATGACGATCTCGGACGCCGAGATGCCTTCATTGGTGACCTTGGTTTGGGCTGAAGCCGGCAGATGGGTCAGCGCTAGCGCCCCCACCGCAAGGCCGAGCGCCTTGAACGATTTCGACATATAAAGCCTCCTCTCCATGGCCCACATTGAGCGAAGGGCGGGGCCTGCTATGGCTCCTTCGCCGTTTCCGATTTTCGTCGCGTCCTTGTCTTGAAGCATGACCGTTTCGAAAACCGTTTTCCACTTTGCGCTAACGCGGCCCTCCGGGTGCGGGCCATCTCTATGCCACCGCCCGTTCGCCATACATGGCGTCGATCTCGGCGGCGTACCGCTTGTTCACGAAGCTGCGCTTGAGCTTCATGGTCGGCGTCAATTCCTCGTCCTCCGGCGTCAACTGCCGTTCGATCAGGAAGAATTTCTTGATGGTTTCCACCCGCGCGAAATTGGCGTTAACCGCCTCGATCTCACGCTGGATCAAATCCTGGATCTCCGCGGCGCGGCACAGGCTCGCATAATTGGTGAAGGGAATATCGTGGTCCTGCGCGTATTTCTCGACGTTCTCCTGGTCGATCATGATCAAGCAGGTGAGATACGGCCGTTTATCGCCGATCACCACCGCGTCCGAGACGTAGGGCGAGAATTTGAGCTGGTTCTCGATCTCCGACGGCGTGATGTTCTTGCCGCCCGAGGTGATGATGATGTCCTTCATCCGGTCGGTGATCTTGACGTAGCCTTCGTTGTCGATCGAGCCGACGTCGCCGGTGTGCAGCCATCCCTTGGGATCGATAGTCTCGGCGGTTTTTTCCGGCTGGTTCAGGTATCCCATGAACAGGAAGTCGCCTTTGATCAGGATTTCGCCCTTCGGGCAGATCGTCACCTCGCCCCAGGGCGCTGCCTTGCCGACCGAACCGAACTTGATGCGGCCGGCGGGCATCATAGTGGCGACGCCGCAGTTTTCGGTTTGGCCGTAGACCTCGCGCATGTCGATGCCGAGCGCGAGGTACCAGCGGATCAGGTCCGGCGCGATCGGCGCCGCACCGGTAAAGGCAATCCGGCAGCGATCGAGCCCAAGCATGCGGCGGATGTTGCGAAACACCAGCCGGTAGGCAATGCGGTTGGCCAGCCGCAACGACAGCGGCGGCACTTCGCCCGCGAGCCTGCAATCGGTCATGCGGTTGCCGATCGCCAGCGCCTGACGGTACATCCAGTTCTGGAGTGGCGTCGCGTCCTTCAGCGCAATCGTAACCCCGGAGTAAAACTTCTCCCAGATCCGCGGCACGGCGAGAAAAGCGGTCGGCTGCACCTCGCGCAGATTGTCCGGTACCGTTTCCGGGCTTTCGGCGAAATTCATCACCGATCCCAGGGCAAGCGAGACGTAATAGCCGCCGACCCGCTCCGCGACGTGGCACAGCGGCAGGAATACCAACCTCTCCTCGTGGTCGGTGGACGGAAACAGGTCGTTGGCGTGGCGCATCTGGTGCGTCACGCTGCGGTTGGAGTGCATGGCGCCCTTCGGCGGACCGGTGGTGCCTGACGTGTAGACGAGGATCGCGAGATCAGAGGCCGCCCGGCTTCCCGTCATCTCGTCCCACAGCGCTTCATTGCCCTGGATGTGATTGCTGCCCAACGCCATGAATTCGGCGAGCGACATCACCATCGGATCGTTGAATCCGCTTAAGCCTTCCATATCGAAGACGATGATCTTTTCCAGCGTCGGGCAGCGCGCGCGGCAGCTCAGGAGCTTGTCGAGCTGCTCTTCATCCTCGGCGAAGACGACGCGCGTGCGCGAGTCGTTCACGAGATATTCGACCTGGGCCGGTGAATCGGTCGGATAGATTCCAGAGGAGACGCCGCCGGCGCACAGGATGCCGATGTCGGCGAACACCCATTCCGGCACCGCATTGGCGATGATCGAAGCGACGTCGCCAGGGCGGAAACCGATGGCATGCAGGCCGTAGGCGATGTCCCTGGAGATTTCCAGCCATTGGCGCCAACTGGTCGGCTGCCAAATGCCGAACTTCTTTTCACGGATCGCAGGCTTATCGCCGCGCGTCTCCACGGCCAGCAGAAAACTCTTCGCGATCGTATCGGCGACCGTCAGCACCGCCGGTCTTGCCATGCCCGTTTCCTTCCCTCTCCCGGTGCGCCCCAGATGCCGGCTTGAGCCGGTCTTTCTTCCGGGCTGGAGCGTGAAATCTAACGCCAAGTCCTTCTTAACGCCACGTTTTCTTCTTCTTCCAGCGCCGTTCGCCCCGCGCGCCGGCTTCCTTGGCGCCGAGATAGAACTCCTGGATGTCCTTTGAATTCATCAGCCGCTCGCAGGTG
>JBJMTR010000100.1:0-13242 GCA_045811565.1 Bradyrhizobium sp. | reverse complement strand
GGCTATTCGACGCTAGCGCCGCGATGCAGGTCGGCCTCGATCTGAAGCCGCGTTCCGCCGCCGAATCGCGCGCGATAGACCTGCAGGTTTTCCATGATCCGCTGCACGTAGTTCCGTGTCTCGGAGAACGGGATCTGCTCGACCCAGTCGACCGCGTCGACCTTGGGATCTCGCGGATCGCCGTAACGCTCGATCCATTTCTTGACGCTGCCGCGGCCGGCATTGTAGGCGGCGAAGGTCAGGATGTAGGAGCCGCGGTAGTCCTCCAGCAATCCGCCGAGTTCGGCAGCGCCAAGAGCCGCGTTATAGACCGCATCGGTCTTCATCCGGCTGAGGTCGAAGCTGACACCCGCTCGCTTGCAGACATAGCGGCCGGCATCAGGCGTCACTTGCATCAGCCCGTAGGCCTGCGCCGGCGAGACCACCGCCTGATTGAACGCGCTTTCCTGCCGCGCGATCGCGTAGACTACGCTCCGCTCGACCTCCGATCCGATCGCCTTGAACGGCGGGATTCCGTTCACGGGATACGCGTAGTGATCGAACGGCAGCCCGCGATTGAGCGCGGCCTTGCCTAACAACAGCATGCCGCGGGCGTCACCGTAGCGCGACGTCAATTCGCCAAGCCCTACCAGGGCGTCAGGATCGCCGTTCTCGCCCATGTCTGCGAAGATGGGTATCGCGATCTCGCGCTCGTCGAGCTCATAGAGCAATTGCACCGCACGCACGATCTCCAGCCGCTCGACTCCACGCCCGCGGCCGGTGGGGACGCCGTTCAATTCGATCTGCGGCAATCCGAGCTTTGCCCGCGCCAGTTGGCCATAGTAGCTCGTCGATTGCTCGGCCGCCCGTGTGTAAGCAGCACGCGCCTCCTGCACGCGGCCGGCGGCTTCGGCCGCGCGGCCCTGCCAATAGCCGGCGCGCGCCAGCGCCGTCGGGTTCACGCTGCCGACGCCGATGCGTGCAAAATGCTGTGCAGCGAGGGCCGGATCATTGAGGAAACGCAGCGCGATCCAGCCCGAGGTGAATTCCTGCTCGGTCTTGTAGATGTCGCGGGCGGGAAGGGCGGCGTCCCGCGCTATCAGATAGGCCGTGCGGTGCTCGCCGACATCGAGCATCTTGCGCGACAGGAGCCGACGCTCGATCCACCATTCGTCGAGATTGTGGAGGCGCGCCGGATCCTTCGGCGCGCTCATCATCAATTGCGCGGCCTCGGCGAATTTCTCTTCGCGGCGAAGCAGCTGGATCCTGCTGAAGATATAGCCGGTCTCGCCATGCAGTTCGCGCGGGATCGCATCGAGCAGCGCTCTGGTGTTGGACGCCTTCCTGTTGGTCGCAATGCGCGCCTTCGCCAGCGCGACATGGCCCGAACCCAGCCGTTTCGCGGCGCGCATTCCCGCCGCTTCCTGCTCGGTGCCGTACAGCATCGTATCCATTCGCGCCTTATGATCGCCAGCCGTCAGGAACGGGCCGAACAAATCGAGCGCCGTGCTTTCGGTGTCCTCGGACATCGGATCGTTGCGCCAGGCTTCGCGCACCAGGCGTTCCGCGTTGGCACGGTCGCCGCGCGCGATCATCACCCGCGCCAGCGAGAACCGGCCTTTGGCTGATACTGCCGATTCACTTCCAAACCACGCCCACACCGTGGCGTCGTCGCGGTGGTCGTCCCACAGGGCGGCTTCGAGACGCCGGCGCAGGAACGTCTGCGAGGGCCAGCTCGGATTGGCCGAGATGAAGGCGCGGTAGCGCTCGACCGAGGCGCCGTTGTCCTCGCTGCGCAGGATCAGCCATTCGGCGAGCTTTCTCGCGACCGGGTCTGATATCGCGGCCTGGGCCTGCGTCGCATCGGCCGGCTTGTGCTTGCGGATCAGCTCGATGACGTTCTCCAGCGCATCCTTATCGCTCTGCGAGGTCGATGACGTCGCGGCGACCGCCGCAGGAACGGCTGGTTTGCGCACCGGCGGGGGCGGCAAAGCCGCGTGCTGGCGCGTCGCCGGTGCCAAAGGGGGAGGAGCCGGGGCGGGCGCCGCGGGCGGTCCCGCAGGCGCGGTATTCCTGGCCGCGGTACTCGTTGCAGGCGTGGTCTTGGGAACGGCGCTGCGGGCGATCGGCCGCGGTTTGGGTAGTGGAACTTTCGGTTGTGCCCAAGCCTCTGCCACCATTGCGGACAGCCCGACCGCCAGCGCGAAAGTTGTCGCCAATGCAGTGGAGCGCAATGCGGCGCGGTCGGAATGTTTCACGGCTTTCCTCTGCGGCAGCGAATCATTTGTTCGCTGAGGCCTTAGGTCTATTTGATTGAATATGTGGACAAAATGCTAAATACGTCGGGCAACCATTGTTTGCGCCATCACAACGGCAAAATCGCGGCTAGGTCGTCCCGGTGCGGCCCTTTCGCCTGACCGCCAGACCCGATATATGAATTGTGTTTACCGGCAATGCGGCGAAACCTGAGCGTTTGGAGGAATCCATGGCAGCCAAGACGAACTTCCGGGGTTCTTTCACCGCCTTGGTCACGCCATTCAAGAACGGTTCGCTCGACGAGGCGGCCTTTCGCTCGCTGGTAAACTGGCAGATCACCGAGGGGACGCATGGCCTGGTGCCGGTCGGCACGACGGGCGAAAGCCCGACCGTGAGCCATGACGAGCACAAGCGCGTCGTCGAATGGTGCGTCGGCGAGGCCAGGGGCCGGGTGCCGGTCATTGCCGGAGCCGGCTCGAACTCGACCAAGGAAGCCATCGAGCTTTCCCAGCATGCTGAGAAGGCTGGCGCCGACGCGGTGCTGATCGTGACGCCGTATTATAACAAGCCGACCCAGGAAGGCATGTACCAGCACTTCAAGGCGATCAACGATGCAATCGGAATTCCGATCATCATCTACAACATTCCGCCGCGTTCGGTGATCGACATGTCGGTCGACACCATGAAGCGGCTTTTCGAATTGAAGAACATCGCCGGTGTGAAGGATGCCACCGCCAGCATGGTGCGAGTATCGCAGCAGCGCGCGGCGATGGGCGAGGACTTCAACCAATTGTCGGGCGAGGACGCGACCGTGCTCGGCTATATGGCGCATGGCGGTCACGGCTGCATCTCAGTGACCTCGAATGTCGCCCCGAGACTGTGCGCGGAATTCCATGTCGCCTGGCAAAAGGGCGACGTCGCCACCGCGCTCAAGGTGCACGATAAGCTGATGCCGCTGCACACCAATCTCTTCATCGAAAGCAACCCCGCGCCGGTTAAATACGCGATGTCACTGCTCGGCAAAATGGACGAAAAGCTGCGGCTGCCGATGGTGCCGGTATCGGAGTCCACGCGCGTCGCGGTCCGCAGCGCCATGGTGCATGCCGGCCTGATCAACTGAGCCGCAGCTCTATTCACCAATGTGGCAAACAGGGACCAGGCCATGCTGAAGGAGTTCCGAGAATTCGCGATGAAGGGCAATGTCGTCGACCTCGCGGTCGGCGTCATTATCGGCGCGGCTTTCGGCGCGATCGTCAACTCACTGGTCGGCGATATCATCATGCCCGTTATCGGCGCGATCACGGGCGGGCTCGATTTCTCCAATTACTTCGCGCCGCTCGCGAAGTCGGTCACGGCCAATAACCTCGCCGATGCGAAAAAGCAGGGGGCGGTGCTGGCCTGGGGCAGTTTTCTAACGCTGACGCTTAATTTCCTGATCGTGGCCTTCGTGCTGTTCATCGTCATTCGCTTCATTAACAAGTTGAAGCGCCGTGAAGAGACGGCCCCCGCGTCGCCGAAGCTGACCCGTCAGGAAGAGCTCCTGACCGAAATTCGCGATCTCCTGAAAAAGGCTTGATGTGGCCGAGAAGAACGAACGCCCGATCAAGGTCGTCGCCGAAAATCGTAAGGCCCGGTTCAACTATGCGATCGAGGACACGGTCGAGGCCGGCATTGCGTTGACCGGTACCGAGGTGAAATCGATCCGCAACGGCAAGACCACGATCGCCGAATCCTATGCCGACTCTAAGGACGGCGAGATCTGGCTGATCAACGCCAATATTCCCGAATACCTGCAGGCCAACCGCTTCAACCACGAGCCGAAACGGCCGCGCAAGCTGCTGCTGCATAAAAAGCAGATCAACAAACTGATGGGCGCCGTCGACCGTGAGGGCATGACGCTGATCCCGCTAAAGCTCTATTTCAATGAACGCGGCCGCGCCAAGCTCTTGCTCGCGATAGCCAAGGGTAAGAAGCTGCACGACAAGCGCGAGAGCGAAAAAAAGCGCGACTGGGGCCGGGAGAAGGGCCGCCTGATGCGGGCGCGGGGATAACGGCTACTGCCTTATCCTGAGGAGCCCGCCATAGGCCGGCGTCTCGAACGATGGCCGCGGCACGGCTTTCATGGTTCGAGACGGCGCAAGGGCGCCTCCTCACCATGAGATCTGAGGTGTTCGATGCTGAGGGAAGTACAATGAACCAGAAAAACCTACTCGAAGTCGACTGGAGCAATATTCCGGAGCCGACCGACGATGGCGCGGCGGCGCATCTTGCCGGCATGATGATCCCGACGGTCACGCTCGTCGCGACAGACGATACCTCGGTGACGCTCTCGGAGGTAAAGGGCCGTACGGTGGTGTTCGCCTATCCCCGCACCGGCGAGCCCGGCAAGATCGCTCTCGTCGACGACTGGGACATGATCCCCGGTGCGCGCGGCTGTACGCCGCAGACATGTGCGTTCCGCGATCTGTTCGCGGAGCTCAGGTCGGCCGGCGCCAAATCCGTGTTCGGCCTATCGACGCAAAGCAATGTCTACCAGACCGAAATGGCGTCGCGCCTGCATTTGCCTTTCCCGGTGCTCTCGGATGAAAAGCTGGCGCTGACCAGGGCGCTCAATCTGCCGACCATGGAAGCGGCGGGATTAACGCTGATCAAGCGGCTCGCGCTGATCGTCGATGACGGGCGTATCCGCCACGTATTTTATCCGGTGTTTCCGCCCGACCGGAATGCCGGCGACGTATTGGCGTGGCTGAAGGAAAATCCGGCTCCGTCATCCTGAGGCGCTCGCCTCTTCGGCGAGCACGAGCTATCTATCCAGATGCTCGCGCACCTTGGCAAACACGCTGCGAAACATCTTCGGCGTCAGCACACCCGTGTTGGTGTTGTAGCGCGAGCAGTGATAGCTGTCGTAAAGCCCGAGCGCGCCGGCGATATGCACCGCGCCGTGCGCAAAAGGCGCGGCGGCATTACGCAGGCCGAGCGCCTTCACCGTCGATTCATGGGCGATGCGCCCGAGCACGAGGACAGCGCGAAGTTTCGGCATCGTGGCGATGGTCGCCGCCAGGAATTGCCGGCAGGTATTGATCTCCAATGGCAGCGGCTTGTTCTGCGGCGGTACGCAGCGCACCGCATTGCTGATCCGGCAATCGATCAGCTTCAATCCGTCATCCGGTCGTGCCTGATAGACGCCCGCAGCAAACCCATAGTCGAGCAGGGTGGCATAGAGCAGGTCGCCGGCATAGTCGCCGGTGAAGGGGCGTCCGGTGCGATTGGCGCCTTGCAGGCCCGGCGCGAGCCCGACGATCAAGAGCCTTGCATCGGGGTCGCCGAACGAGGGGACTGGTGAATTGAACCAATCCGGCTGACGCGCCCGCGCCTCTGCACGGAAATTCGCAAGCCGCGGGCAGAGCGGGCAGTTGCGGTCGGGTTCGACGGCGGCAGGGACGAGGCTAGTCGTCGAAATCTTCGTCATCGGCCCGTGGCGCCATGGTGGTGGCGCGCTGCAGGAATTGCGGCGCGTGATGACGCGGTTCGCGTGGAGCCGGGCGCTCGGAGGGATCGCGGCCGAGCTTGGATTGCAATTCGACCAGATCAGTGAACACGTCGGCCTGGCGGCGCAATTCGTCGGCAATCATCGGCGGCTGGCTCGAAATCGTCGAAACCACCGTCACGCGGACGCCGCGCCGCTGTACTGCCTCGACCAGGGAGCGGAAGTCGCCGTCGCCGGAGAACAGCACGATCTGGTCGACATGCTCGGCGAGTTCCATGGCATCGACCGCGAGCTCGATATCCATGTTCCCCTTCACCTTACGGCGGCCGCTGGCGTCGATGAATTCCTTGGTCGCCTTGGTGACGACGGTGTAGCCGTTGTAATCGAGCCAGTCGATCAGGGGACGGATCGACGAATATTCCTGATCCTCGATGATGGCGGTGTAGTAAAACGCCCGCAATAGCGTGCCGCGGCTCTGGAATTCCTTGAGAAGGCGCTTGTAGTCGATGTCGAACCCGAGCGTCTTGGCAGTTGCATAAAGATTGGCACCATCGATGAAAAGCGCGATCTTGTTGGAAACAGGTGACGACATCAAAGTGTTCTCGCGTTGTTGTTAACATGCTCAGCGCAGCGGACGTCGACCGCGCGCTCTTCCAGCCATGCTGCCAAAGTTCGGTGAGTCTTCCCCGACGGACAGTCACCACTTCAATTATGGTGAGGCGAGGGCAAAAAACCTAGACTTTTGACAATGCAATGAAGAGATTTACTTGTACCGGATTGCACTCCCCCGTGCGCCCGGACGCTCCGGCCTTCTGGCCTCAAGGAGGGGTATCAGAGCCTATCGGGAAGGCAAATCACAAATTTGGCCTTGCGAAACGTCACTCATCTCTATAACTAACCCCCAATAATCAACATATTCGGTCCCATTTAACGGAGCGACAGCAGATGGCGCGCGTCACCGTCGAAGATTGCATTGATAAAGTAGACAACCGGTTCGATTTGGTCCTGCTGGCCGCGCACCGCGCCCGGATGATCTCTTCGGGTTCACAACTCACGGTTGATCGTGACAACGATAAAAACCCGGTCGTATCGCTGCGGGAAATCGCCGACCAGACGATTTCCCCGGAGGATCTCCGTGAGGAACTGGTTCATTCCTTGCAGAAATTCGTCGAGGTGGACGAGCCTGAGCCCGACACCGTACCCTTGATCGGCTCGGCGGGTGCCAGCGTCGATGCCGACGATACCGAGGTCGCGGTCGAGCGCATGACCGAGGAAGAGCTTTTGAAGGGCCTCGAAGGGCTGGCGCCTCCGGAAGAGCAGCCCGAAGAGGACGAATAAGTCCGATCCCCCTCCAAAATATGCCCGATTTGTCAAAGGCCCGGACATTCGTCCGGGCCTTTGCTTTTGTTGACATTTTTGCGGTTAAGATGCGTCCTCGGTCCGAACAGCGCGAAATTGAACGTTTCTCGAGCCGATCGGGCTGCAGCTTCGTTGCAAACCGCACTAGATTAGCTGGAGCGAGCGAGTTCGGCTCGCGTAAAGGGTGAGTGAATTCGATGGCGTTTTGGCGCCGCAACTCCCGGCAAATGCAGGCCGCGACCGAGTCGGTCGCCGTGGCGCCGACCTCGCCTGTGGCGGAGAGGCCGGCCAAAGCGCCGCGCCCCCGCATGATGCGGCAGTACGATCTGGTCGAGCGCGTCAGATCCTATAATCCCGACACCAATGAAGACCTGCTGAACCGCGCCTACGTCTACGCGATGAAGGCGCACGGCACGCAAACCCGTGCATCGGGCGATCCCTATTTCTCGCACCCGCTCGAGGTCGCGGCGATCCTCACCAACCTGAAGCTCGACGACGCCACCATCGTCGCGGCGCTGTTGCACGACACCATCGAGGATACCGAGGCGACGCGGGCCGAGATTGATACCGTTTTCGGCCATGAGATCGGCGCGCTGGTTGAGGGCCTCACCAAGTTGAAACGGCTGGAGCTGGTCTCGCGCGAGGCCAAACAGGCCGAGAACCTGCGCAAGCTGCTGCTGGCGATTGCCGACGACGTCCGCGTTCTCCTGATCAAGCTCGCCGATCGCCTGCACAATATGCGCACACTGGAATTCGTGCCGCCGGCATCACGCCGCCGCATCGCGGAGGAGACGCTGGACATCTATGCCCCGCTGGCCGGCCGCATGGGTATGCAGGAAATGCGGGAGGAGCTCGAGGATCTCTCCTTCCGTACGTTGGATCCGGAAGCCTACGCCGTGGTGAAGCAGCGGCTGGATGCCCTGGCCGAGCGCAACCGCAACCTGATCAGCGAGATCGAAAGCCAGCTCTCAAAGAACCTGCAGAAGAACGGTATCACAGCTCGCGTCTACGGCCGCCGCAAGCAGCCGTTTTCGATCTGGACCAAGATGGAGCGCAAATCGGTCGGCTTCGAGCAATTGTCAGACATCTATGGCTTCCGCATCGTCATGGATGATGTCGAGGCCTGCTACCGCGCGCTCGGCGTCGTGCACACCACCTGGCCGGTCGTGCCCGGACGGTTCAAGGATTACATCTCCACCCCTAAGCAGAACGACTACCGTTCGCTCCACACCACCGTGATCGGCCCCGGCAAGCAGCGCGTCGAGCTGCAGATCCGCACCGAGGACATGAACCAGATCGCGGAATTCGGCATCGCCGCCCATGCATTTTACAAGGAGGGCATGGGTTCGCCGAACGAGCGTTTGAACCATGAATCCAACGCCTTTGCCTGGCTGCGCCACACCATCGGCATCCTGTCGGACAGCGCCAATCCGGAAGAGTTTCTGGAGCACACCAAGCTGGAATTGTTCCACGATCAGGTGTTCTGCTTCACGCCGAAGGGCAAGCTGATCGCGCTGCCGCGCCAGGCCAATGTGATCGACTTCGCCTATGCCGTGCATACCGACGTCGGCAACTCTGCCGTCGGCTGCAAGATCAACGGCAAGTTCGCGCCATTGTCGTCCGAACTGCAGAACGGAGATGAAGTCGAAGTCTTGACGTCGCAGGCGCAGTCGGCGCCGCCGTCGGCGTGGGAATCGCTTGCGGTCACCGGCAAGGCGCGAGCGGCGATCCGGCGTGCGACGCGTACCGCCGTACGCGATCAATATGCCGGACTCGGCCGCCGCATCGTCGACCGGTTGTTCGCGCGCGCCAAAATCGAATATGCCGACGACAAGCTGAAGGGCGCCTTGCCGCGGCTGGCCCGAAGCTCGATCGAAGATGTGATGGCTTCCGTCGGGCGCGGCGAGCTGAAGGCCTCAGACGTCGCCCGCGCCATGTATCCGGACTACAAGGAAGAGCGGCTGGTGCGCTATGGCGCCAAGAAAAGTCTCGCGGCCAAACTGAAACTGCAATCGCCGCCGCATCCGGCGCGCGCGGCCTCGGTGATCCCGGTGCGCGGCATCAATTCCGATCTGCCGGTCAAGTTCGCCCCGAACGGCGGCGCGGTGCCGGGCGACCGCATCGTCGGGATCGTCACACCGGGCGAGGGGATCACGATCTATCCGATCCAGTCGCCGGCGCTGAAGGATTTCGAGGAAGAGCCGGAGCGCTGGCTCGACGTGCGCTGGGATGTCGACGAGACAATGCCGCAGCGCTTCCCGGCGCGCATCCGGGTCGATAACGTCAATGAGCCGGGAAGCCTTGCCCAGGTCGCCACCGTGATCGCCGAGCATGACGGCAACATCGACAACATCAGCATGTCGCGCCGCTCGCCCGACTTCACCGAACTCACGATCGATCTCGAGGTCTATGACCTGAAGCATCTCAGCGCTATTATCGCCCAATTGCGCGCCAAGGCCGTCGTCGCGCGGGTCGAGCGCGTCAATGGGTAGACCTTCACACGCCGCCGCCAGCCCTCATGGTGAGGAGGCGCTCTTGCCGTCTCGAACCATGAGGCCACAGTAGGGCCTTCATCCTTCGAGACGCGGCGAAGACACCGCTCCTCAGGATGAGGGATAGTCCACCAGATTTGTCCGCGAGTCCGTTATGCCAAAAGCCCTTCCGCTGCGCCTCGGCGTCAATGTCGATCACGTTGCGACGCTGCGCAATTCACGGGGCGGCGCGCGGCCGGATCCGGTGCGGGCGGCGCTTGCCGCGATCGCCGCCGGCGCGGACGGCATCACGGCGCACCTGCGCGAAGACCGCCGCCATATCCGCGACGAGGACATGGCGCGGTTGAAGGCCGAGATCTCAAAACCCCTAAATTTCGAAATGGCGGCGACCGACGACATGCTGCGAATTTCGCTGGCGACCAAGCCGCACGCGGTGTGCCTCGTGCCGGAGCGCCGCCAGGAACTCACCACCGAAGGTGGCCTCGACGTGGTCGGGCAGCACAACCTGCTCGCGCCCTTCATCGCGCGCCTGAACGATGCCGGAATACGGGTGTCGCTGTTCATCGCCGCCGACCCGCGGCAGATCGAAATGGCCGCGAAACTGCGCGCGCCCGTCATCGAGATCCATACCGGCGGGTGGTGCGACGCCGTGGTCGATGGCCACACCGCGAAGGCCGACTCTGAATGGCAGCGCATCGTCGAGGGCGCGCGGCTGGCACGCGCGGCCGGGCTCGAAGTCCATGCCGGCCATGGACTCGATTACCAGACGGCGGAAACCATCGCCGGATTGCCGGAGATCATGGAGCTCAACATCGGTTACTTCATGATCGGGGAGGCGATCTTCGTCGGACTAGGCGAGACCGTTCGCGCCATGCGGGCGGCGATGGACCGCGGCCGCAAGACGCTCGAAAGCGCGGGCAGGGCATGATCATCGGCATCGGTTCCGACCTGATCGACATCACCCGCATCGCGAAGGTCATCGATCGACATGGCGACCGGTTCCTTGACCGCATCTTCACCGATATCGAGCGCGCCAAGGCCGCTCGCCGCGCCAACAGCGAGAAGATGGTGGCGGCGACCTACGCCAAGCGGTTTGCCGCCAAGGAAGCCTGCGCCAAGGCGCTCGGCACCGGCATCATGCGCGGCGTCTGGTGGCGGGACATGGGGGTGGTGAACTTGCCCGGCGGCCGGCCCACCATGCGGCTGACTGGCGGCGCACTGGCGCGGCTCCAGCAGATGACGCCTGAGGGCCTTGAACCGCAGATCGACGTTTCCATTACCGACGACTGGCCACTGGCGCAGGCCTTCGTCATAATTTCGGCGGTCGTTCCGTCCAAAGCCTGAGCAGGCGCCGTTGGCGTTCGGGAATCGCGCAAAACTAAAATCATTGAGTATTCAATGCATTATCAAGTTTTTGGGCGACCCTTGATTGCGCGGTAGCGAACAACCGTCTAAAACGCCGCAGGGTACAAATCGAACCGGAGCAAATTCAGGTTAGCGCCGTAATTTGCTCTCAACATCAGAATCAAGACCATTTTCTTGACGCGAACGGTTGGGCGATTCGCGTGAGGAAAACGTTCTGCCACCGCGCGGGCCGAAGCTCGCGGGAATTGGGAAAGCGATGAGCGTGACAACCGGGACAAAATCTGAAAGTGGCTTGGGCGAAACCATCCGGGTCGTCATCCACGCTCTCCTGATCGCGCTGGTGATCCGCACCTTCCTGTTTCAGCCCTTCAACATCCCCTCGGGATCGATGAAGGCGACGCTTCTGGTCGGCGACTATCTGTTCGTCTCGAAATATTCCTATGGCTACAGCCATTATTCGATTCCCCTGTCGCCGCCGCTATTTTCAGGGCGTATCTTCGGCTCGGAGCCGTCGCGGGGCGACATCGTGGTGTTCCGCCTGCCCAAGGATGACTCCACCGATTACATCAAGCGCGTGATCGGCCTGCCGGGCGACCGCATCCAGGTGAAGGAGGGGCTGCTCTATATCAACGACACCCCGGTCAAACGCGAACGCCTGAGCGATTTCATCGGCGAGGATCCCTGCGGGTCAGATGCCACGGCGCGGGTAAAACGCTGGAAGGAGACGTTGCCGAACGGCGTCACCTATGAGACGCTCGATTGCGTCGACAACGGCTTTTACGACAACACCAATGTCTACACCGTGCCGGCGGGCCACTTCTTCATGATGGGAGACAACCGCGACAATTCGACCGACAGCCGGGTGCTGTCGGCGGTGGGATACGTGCCGTTCGAGAACATTGTCGGCCGCGCCCAGATGATCTTCTTCTCCATTGCTGAGGGTGAACACGCCTGGATGTTCTGGCGCTGGCCGACCGCCGTGCGCTGGAACCGCCTATTCTCAATCGTGCGATGAACGACGAAACACGCGTCATTCAAGATCCCCCGACATCCGGCGAGCCGAGTCCGCAGCCTGCCGCCGGCCGCGAAGGCGCGCCCAAAAAGAAGCTCGGCAAGGCTGCCGCCGCCAAGGCGGCAATCGCGGCAACCGAGGCGCGCATCGGGTACAAATTCTCCGACCCCGCGCTGCTGACGACCGCCTTTACACACGTCTCCGCATTGAAGCCCGCCACCCGCCATCGCGCCGACAGCTATCAGCGCCTCGAGTTCCTCGGCGACCACGTGCTCGGACTGATCGTCTCCGACATGCTCTATCGCGCTTATCCGAGGGCTGACGAAGGCGAATTGTCGAAGCGGCTCGCCGACCTCGTGCGCAAGGAAAGCTGCGCTGACGTGGCGAAGTCGCTCGGACTGCTCGATGACATCAAGCTCGGCCAGATCGGCGCGGGGGCCGACGCCCGCTTGCGAAAGTCTGTGCTCGGCGATGTCTGCGAAGCGGTGATCGGGGCGATCTATCTCGACGGTGGCTACGCGGCCGCGGCGCAATTCGTCGAGCGGAACTGGAACGAGCGGATGCGCAAGCCGCGCCGTCCGCTGCGCGATCCGAAGACCGTGCTGCAGGAATGGGCGCAGGGCAAGGGATTGCCGACGCCGGTTTATCGCGAGGTGGAGCGCACCGGACCGCATCACGATCCGCAGTTCCGCGTTGCCGTCGACCTGCCGGGGCTGGCGCCGGCCGAAGGTGTCGGCGGCAGCAAGCGCGCGGCCGAGAAGGTCGCGGCATCCGTGATGATCGAGCGCGAAGGCGTCGGCAGCAATGACGGATGAGTCACAGGCGCAGGCTACGGCGGCCGCAACGAGATGCGGCTTTGTCGCGCTGATCGGCGCGCCCAATGTCGGCAAGTCCACTCTCGTCAACGCACTGGTCGGCTCCAAGGTCACCATCGTCTCGCGCAAGGAGCAGACCACGCGCGCACTGATCCGCGGCATCGTGATCGAAGACGGCGCGCAAATCATCCTGGTCGATACGCCCGGCATTTTCGCGCCGAAGCGGCGGCTCGACCGCGCCATGGTCTCGACCGCCTGGAGCGGGGCCCATGACGCCGATCTCGTCTGCGTGCTGCTCGACGCCAAGGTGGGCATCGACGGCGAGGCGGAGGCGATCCTCACGAAACTCGCGACTGTGGCGCATCCGAAAATCCTGGTGCTGAACAAGATCGATCTGATCCCTCGCGAGAAATTGCTGACGCTGGCCAAAGCCGCCAACGATCGGCTGAAGTTCGCAAGCACGTTCATGGTCTCGGC
>JBJMTR010000099.1:0-7286 GCA_045811565.1 Bradyrhizobium sp. | reverse complement strand
GTCGTTGACCGCGCCGATGAAGTCGCGCCAGAAATCCTTCAGCACTTGCTGCCAGGAAATCTCATTGTTGGAGATGCGGTCGAGCTGCTCTTCCAGGTCGGCGGTGAAGTCGTACTCCACATATCGCCGGAAGAAATTCTCCAGGAACGCGATCACGACACGGCCCTTGTCTTCGCCATGCAGCCGCTTCTTCTCGAGCTTGACGTAGCCGCGGTCCTTCAGGACCTGAAGAATCGAGGCGTAAGTCGAAGGACGCCCGATGCCGAGCTCTTCCATGCGCTTGACCAGCGAGGCCTCCGAGAAGCGCGGCGGCGGTTCGGTGAAATGTTGCGTGACCGCAAGGTCCTGCCGCTTCAGTGCTTCGCCCGCGCTCATGGCGGGGAGGCGGCGCGAATCCTCATCCTCGCCGTCGTCGTCGCGGCCTTCCTGATAGAGTGCCAGAAAGCCGTCGAACTTGACGACCTGGCCGCTGGCGCGCAGCTCCAGCATGCGGGAACCTGCCTTGGCTTCGATATCGACGGTGGTGCGTTCGAGTTCGGCCGATTCCATCTGGCTCGCGATGGTGCGGATCCAGATCAATTCATAAAGCCGCGCCTGATCTGTATCCAGGCGGCGGCGCATCTCCGAGGGCCGCCGCGACAGGTCGGTCGGGCGGATCGCTTCGTGCGCTTCCTGCGCGTTCTTGGCCTTGGTCTGATACTGGCGCGGGGTTTCCGGCACATAGGCGTTGCCGTAATCCTCGCCAATCACCTTGCGGGCTTGCGTGATCGCAGAATTGTCGATCTGCACGCCGTCGGTTCGCATATAGGTGATGAGACCGGTGGTCTCGCCGCCGATATCGATTCCCTCATAGAGCCGCTGCGCGATCCGCATCGTATGCGCCGGCGCAAAGCCGAGCTTGCGGCTGGCTTCCTGCTGGAGCGTCGAAGTGGTGAAGGGGGCCTGCGGATTGCGCCGCGCGGGCTTTGCCTCGACCGTCCGGACCGTAAAGTTGGCGGCTTCGATTGCCTTCCTGAAATCCTCGGCTTCCGCACCGGAACCAATGTCGAGCCGCTGGATCTTCTTGCCATCGGCCCCGACCAGCCGCGCATCGAACGCGTCGCGGCGCGGCGTCAGGAGGGTGGCGACCAGCGACCAATATTCCTTCGGCACGAACTTTTCGATCTCGAGCTCGCGGTCGCAGACCAGCCGCAGCGCGACCGACTGCACCCGGCCGGCCGAGCGCGCGCCCGGCAGTTTCCGCCACAGCACCGGCGAGAGCGTGAAACCGACCAGATAATCCAGCGCGCGGCGCGCCATATAGGCGTCAACCAGCGCGCCGTCGATCTGGCGCGGCGCCTTCATGGCTTCCGAGACCGCCTGTTTGGTGATGGCGTTGAACACCACGCGCTCGATCTTGTGATCTTTCAGCGCGCGTTTCTCCTTGAGCACTTCGAGCACATGCCAGGAGATCGCCTCGCCTTCGCGATCAGGGTCGGTTGCGAGAATCAGGCGGCTGGCGCCCTTCAAGGCACGGGCGATGTCATTGAGCCGGCCGGCCGCCTTGGGGTCGACCTCCCAGATCATCTGAAAATTGGCATCCGGATCGACCGATCCGTTCTTTGCGGGTAAGTCGCGGACATGGCCGAATGAGGCCAGAACCTCGTAGGACGAGCCCAAATATTTGTTGATCGTCTTGGCTTTCGCCGGCGACTCCACAATGACGATATTCATGTCATTCCAATGGCTTATGGGAAAAGTTTAAGGCTGGTTCCGCGAGACTCGCGGCCAGCCGGGTCGCAGCGAACATGGGTGGTGAGGCGTCCCCTGTCAAATCGACAGATATTGAAGGTGGGCAGTGGGGCTGCGACCCTATGTCTAAGAATCTGCGAAATACAGCCTAGAGTTTGCGTCGTGGAACTAGCCGGGCACATGCGCGACCCGCTTCGGCGCCGCGCGTGGTTTCAATGCCGTTTCAGCCGCGGTGAGCAGCCGTCCGTCCTGCGAATAAAGTTCAAGCTTCCGCACCGGTCGGCCGTTCTCTCGGTCGACCAGGATAGTTCCAATCTCCTCCGCACGGCCGTCGAATTCCTCGCTCCATTGCCTCAAGGCAACGAGAATCGGGAAGATGCCGCGGCCCTTCGGCGTCAGCACATATTCCTGATAGGCGCTGCCGTCCGACGCCGGCGCCATCTCCAGGATCCCCTGATCGACCAGCGTGCGTAGCCGTACCGCGAGGATGTTCTTCGCCAGCCCCAGCTTCTTCTGGAATTCGCTGAATCGTCTCACGCCGAACAGCGCATCGCGAATGATCAAAAGCGACCACCAGTCGCCGATCACATCGAGCGCCCGCGCGATCGGACATTCGTCGCCTTCAAAGCTTGTGCGTTTCACCATGGCAGGCTCCTGCTGATCAGGGGTTAGATCACAGCCTTGTGCAGTTGCATTATAAAACTAGATGGCTTAACGAGCAAGGTAGTTTAATAATGCAACCGTGGAGCCTGTCATGAAACTTGCGAACAAGACGGCGTTGATTACAGGGGGCAACAGCGGCATCGGCCTGGCGACCGCGCGTCTGTTCGTGGCGGAAGGCGCCCGCGTCGCTATCACTGGACGAAATCAGGCGACCCTGGAGGCTGCAGCAAAGGAGCTTGGGCCGAATGCTCTCGCCATTGCGGCAGACGCCACCGACATCGCGGCAACGGAGGCGGCAATCGACCAGGCGGTGAAAAAATTCGGCAAGCTCGACATCTTATTTGCCAATGCCGGGATTCCCGGCAATACGCCGGTCGGCGGAACGACGCTTGCTGCGTTTGAGC
Source organism: Bradyrhizobium sp. (assembly GCA_045811565.1). Taxonomy (GTDB): domain Bacteria; phylum Pseudomonadota; class Alphaproteobacteria; order Rhizobiales; family Xanthobacteraceae; genus Bradyrhizobium. Next base: position 4,488 of record JBJMTR010000099.1, on the reverse strand, counting down.
AGGTGATCCGGACCAATTTGACGGCGGTGTTTTTCACGGTGCAGGCCGCGCTCCCGCATCTCAATGACGGCGCCTCGATCATCTTGAACGGCTCGGTTATCTCCGTGCTCGGCAATCCCGGCTATTCAGCTTATGCGGCAAGCAAGGCCGGCGTGCGCGCAATGTCGCGGGTGATGGCCTCAGAACTTTCTCCGCGAGGTATCAGGATCAACGTGGTCTCGCCGGGTGCCGCGCGCACCCCGATCTGGAACGGCGCCGCGCCTACCGCGGAAGCCTTCGCAGTGCTCGACAAGCGGATCTCCCGCGGCATCCCGCTCGGACGGCTCGGCGAAGCCGAGGAGGTTGCGAAGACGGTGCTGTTCCTCGCTTCCGACGATGCCTCCAATATTCAAAGCGCAGAGATCTTCGTCGATGGCGGCGCCACGGGCGCGCCGTCCGGCGCGCCTATCTATCGCGCGTAGGGCGTGCTCCACGGAGTTTTCGAATCCGGTCAGCGGGTCGAACTGTTTCGCCGGCCGCTGCGGCTCCGAAGCGCTGCGGCGTATTGGCACGAGCCGGGAAAACGCGTTGAATCTTCATCGTAGCTGCCAGACATTCATACGGGCAGGAGTTTTTTGAACGCCAAAGATTGGAGAGAGCAGTCATGCCGAAAACCGCTCGCATCTCTTCGTCGGCCCCGATATCGTCGCAGAATTCGGACACCGTTCAATTTGTTTCAATCGCGCTGTTTTCCGGGGTCGGTCTTTTGGTCTCCCTGGTTATCGTGATCGTCCGCATACAGGGGATCTGGTACTGACCTCGCGTGGCCGCCGTCGCGCTTTGGCGACGGCTGTGCTCCCGTTTCGCGCTATGCTGCGTCGAGGCCGTTCGCTGCTTTCAACGCACTTGCGACGGCTTTCTCGCGATGCTCCGGCCCCACCTGGATGCCGTCGGCAGATATGAATTCGGTATTCTTTACACCGATAAAGCCAAACACCCAGCGCAAGTAAGTTTCCAGATGTTCGCCGACCGCGGCCGGCGTGCCGGCGCCGTAGAATCCACCGCGCGAGATCGCGACGATGACGCGCTTGTTGCCGGCCAGGCCTTCGACACCTTGCGAGCTGTATTTGAAGGTTTTGCCCGCCACCAGGATGCGATCGATCCAGGCCTTGAGCTGGCTTGGAATTGTAAAATTGTACATGGGCGCGCCAAGCACGACGATGTCGGCGGCCAAAAACTCGTCCAGCACCGCATGACCGGTGGCGATGTCCTGCAGTAGCGACGACTCAGGCGGGGCGCCCTGGCCGGCCGCGAGATGCGAACCGGACAGATGCGCCAGCGGGGTCGTGGTCAGATCGCGATATATGATTTCGAGGCCGGGATTGGCGTGGCGCAAGCGCTCGACAATGGCGGCGGAGACCTGGCGGCTGACGGAATGGGGGCCGAGAACGCTGGAGTCGAGATGCAGGAGTTTCATGGCGGGGTTCCTTGGTATAGGTTTGTAACTGGCGCTATATGAGTGACTGTCCTAAAATCCCGCAAGAACGCACTTTTTTGTAACCCGAGCACAGCCTTGAAACCCGAGCACACCCAAGTAACCGTCCCGCCGCCTTTCGCTCACCTCGACAGCGACTGCCGCGGCGCGGCCTCGATCCTGGCGCGGGTTGGCGACAAGTGGAGCGTCTTCGTCATCATGATGCTCAGCGATGGTCCGCGACGGTTCAATGAGATCAAGCGCATGATCGGCGGCATCTCGCAGCGGATGCTGACGTTGACGCTGCGCGGCCTCGAACGGGATGGTCTCGTGACACGAACCGTTTTCCCGACCATTCCACCGCGGGTCGACTACGAATTGACGGATTTGGGACGTGGTTTGTCGAAGCCGGTGAGTGCGCTGGGCAAGTGGGCGATGGAGCATCAGCCGGAAATAGAACGCGCGCGGGCGAAGTTTGATGCGCGCAATGAGGATCGCTAGATCTGCGATACCATCCCGCCGCCATGACGCTCCAGCCGTCCCGCGAGTTCAAGCTCGAGCAGCACGCTGCGCACGACGGTAGGCGAGGTGCCGGACATCCGGATCAGATCGTCGAGACTGATCGGGCTCGGTCCGAGCAAATTGACGATGCGTGCGCGATCGCTCGCATCGGCCTCGACATCCAGCGGTTCGCCGTCGCTCTCGCGTGCGCCCAACGCGATCGGTCGGTCCATGATCGGCGCGACGGCGTTGACGATGTCGGCCGCTTCCGTGACCAGCGTCGCGCCCTGTTTGATCAGATCATTGGTCCCGGCGGCGCGCGGGTCGAGCGGCGAGCCGGGGACGGCGAACACCTCGCGGCCCTGTTCGGCCGCCATCCTCGCGGTAATCAGCGATCCCGAGCGGTGGGCTGCCTCTATCACCACGACGCCAAGCGCGGCGCCTGAGATCAGCCGGTTGCGCCGGGGAAAATCCCGCGCACGGGGCACATGGCCGACTGGCATTTCCGAGATCGCGCCGCCAGCTTGCAGCAGCGCCGCCAGTAGGTCTTGATGTTCTGGCGGATAGATCTTGTCATGACCGCCGGCCAGCACGGCGATGGTGCCGCTTTCGACCGTAGCGCGATGCGCTGCCTGATCGATACCGCGGGCGAGGCCGGAAATGACGACAAAACCGGCATCACCAAGGTCGCGCGCCAGCATGCTTGCGAATTTCAGGCCCGCGCCGGAGGCGTTGCGCGATCCGACGATCGCAATCATCGGCCGCATCAACGTATCAACCGCGCCGCGCACGCCTAACAAAGGCGGTGCGTCGTCAATGGTCGCCAGCCGCGGTGGATAGGAGGCCTCGCCGGGCGCGACGAGGCTCACGCCAATTTTCTTGCACGCCGCGAGTTCGGCTTTGGCCTCATCCGTCGTGCAGATGCGGCCGCCACCCGCCGCGCCGCCACGGCGCGCCAGATCGGGCAGGCGCTCGAGAGCGGTGCGCGCGTCGCCGAAGTGCTGGAGCAGCGAACGGAAGGTGCGCGGCCCGACATTGTCGGAGCGGATCAGCCGTAGTCGGTTGAGCCGGTCGGCGTCGGTGAGTTGTGTTGTATTGTTGATGGCGTCCACGTCTTTCTCCCGTTAGACAGCATGGAGCAACCTGAAGGCGTGGGCAACCGATCTCTCCATTCGTCATTCCGGGGCGATGCGCAGCATCGAGCGTTAGAGTCAACGGCGCGCGCCTTGCTCCATCCCGGCGCAACCCCTAAAACCGATCCGCTCACAGCAGGGTACGAATTCCATGATCTCACTCGCCGAACTCCAACGCCGCATCGATTCTGGCGATCTGTCCGCCGATGCGGCGGTCGCTCAATCGGTTGAAGCGATCGAGGCTCATGAAAAGACAATCGGCGCCTTCGTCTGTCGCGCCGCGCACGCTGGCGCGCAAAACGCCGGGCCGCTGCGTGGCATTGCGGTCGGCATCAAGGACATTATCGACACTGCGGATTTCCCGACGGAAATGGGGTCGCCGATCTATCGGGGTTTTCGACCCCGCGCCGATGCTCCGGTAGTGGCTGCTCTGAAGCAGGCGGGAGCGACCATTATCGGCAAGACCACGACAACGGCGTTCGCTTCGCTCGATCCGACCGCGACTCTCAATCCCCACAATCATGCTCACACGCCGGGTGGGGCGTCAGCGGGCTCGGCGGCAGCGGTGGGCGCCGGCATGATTCCGCTGGCGCTGGGCACGCAGACCGGCGGGTCGGTGATCCGACCTGCTTCGTTCTGCGGCGCCGCCGCGATAAAGCCTTCCTACCGGCTGCTGCCGACCGCCGGCGTGAAGTGTTATTCCTGGACGCTGGATACGGTCGGACTGTTCGCGGCCGGCGTCATGGACCTGGCGCATGGGCTTTCGGCGATCACCGGCCGGCCCGAGCTGCTGCCAGGATCGAACGTGCCGACGCCGCGCATTGGAATCGTGACGCAGGATTTTGCCGGCGCCCCGGACGCGTCAGGCGGGGAGGCGCTGCGGATCGCGGTCAAAGCCGTGGAACGCGCCGGGACCTCGGTGCGCTCCCTTGCGATGCCGGACATCGTCGCGGAAGCATGGCGGATCCAACCGGTCGTGCAGGAATTCGAGGCGCATCAGGCGCTGGCCTGGGAATACCGCACTCATTACGATGTCGTGGCGCCGCTGTTGCGCGCGCGGCTCGATGAAGGCAGTGGCACGACGACTGCGGCCTACGACGAGGCAATCAGGATTGCGGGCAGGGCGAGAGACGCATTGGCCGGCGTATTCGATGATGTCGACGTGTTACTGACCTTGTCCGCGCCGGGGGCCGCGCCGAAGGGATTGGGCTCCACCGGCGACGCCCGGTACAACCGGCTCTGGACGCTGATGGGCGTGCCCTGCGTCAACGTTCCAACGCTCGTTGCGGAAGGCGGGTTGCCGGTGGGTGTGACCGTGATCGCACGATATGGCGCCGATGCAAAGGCGCTGGCGGCGGCGCGGTTTGTGGAGAGGGCTCTGAAGTCGTAGGGCGGATTAGC
>JBJMTR010000098.1:0-13290 GCA_045811565.1 Bradyrhizobium sp. | reverse complement strand
GTGACGACGGTGCCGCTGGCCAAGGCGAACGACGCGCTGGTCGAGCTGCAAAAGGGCAAACTGGTCGGACGCGCGGTGCTGACGCCGTAGGTGCCAACCGTTATTGCGAGGAGCAAAGCGACCAGGCAATCCCTTCTTTGTCATTCCGGGATGGCCCGAAGGACCAGACCTCAGATGCTTCGCATCGCCCCGGAATGACACCCCGAACAAGAGAAACCCCATGTCCGCGAATAACGCTCTCCACATCGCCGTGCTCGGCGGCGATGGCATCGGCCCTGAAGTGATGGCACCCGCGCTCGAGGTCTTAAGCAGGATCGAAGCGACGTCGGATCTGAAGTTTCGCTTCACCGACGCGCCGGCCGGCGCCAACAATTACCTGGCTACGGGCAAGTCGATGCCGGAGAGCACGTTGCGGCTGTGCGACGAAGCGGACGCGATCTTGCTCGGCGCCTGCGGCCTGCCGTCGGTGCGCTACCCCGACAACACCGAGATCATGCCCCAGGTTGAACTGCGCTTCCATTTCGATCTCTATGCCGGGGTGCGGCCGGCGCGGCTCATTCCGGGTGTACCTAGCCCGATCGTCGGTGCGGATGCGCGCGGCATCGATCTCGTCGTAATCAGGGAATCCACCGAAGGCCTGTTTGCCTCGATGGGCAAGGGAGTTGTCACCGGTACCGAAGCGCGCGAGACGCTCGTCATCACGCGCAAGACCTCGGAACGGCTGTTCGAGTTTTCGTTCCGCCTCGCCGAGCGCCGCAAGGCGCGCGGGCGGATGGGCGGCGGGCTGACCTGTGTCGACAAGGCGAACGTATTCAAGGCGTTCGCGTTCTTTCGCGACATATTCGATGAGGCGGCGAAGCGCCATCCCGACGTCAAAACCGACCGGCTTTATGTCGATGCCTGCTCGGCCATGCTGGTCAAGCGGCCCTGGGATTTCGACGTGATGGTGATGGAGAACATGTTCGGCGACATTCTTTCCGACATGACGGCCGGCTTGATCGGCGGCATGGGCATGGCGCCGTCGGCCGACATCGGAGACCGTCACGCAGTGTTCCAGCCGTGCCACGGCACTGCGCCTGATATCATGGGGCAGGGCAAGGCCAATCCGACCGGCATGATCTTATCCGCTGCGATGATGCTGGATTGGCTGGCCGACAAGCACGGCCTCGAAAGCGCGGCGGAAGCCGGCGAGCGCATCGAGCGCGCGGTCGACAAGGCCTATGCTGAGGGCATCAAGCCGATGGAATTCGGCGGCAGCAATGGCACCGCCGATATCGCCAAGGCGGTGCTGGCGGCTCTCTAAGCTACTTTCCCTTGAACTGCGGCTTGCGCTTTTCCATGAAGGCGCGGCGCCCCTCGCGAAAATCCTCGCTGTCCATGCAGGCGCGACCGATCTCTTTGATCGCGACCATATCGCGGTCGGCGGGGTCCTTCAGCACCTGCGCGATGGTGATCTTGGCGGCTTGAATCGCGAGTGGGGCGTTGCCGGAAACGGTGCGCGCGATCTCCATCGTCGCCTCCCATAGTTCGGCGTCTGACAGCACGCGGTCCACAAGCCCGATCCGCAAAGCTTCCGCAGCGTCGACCCGCATCCCCGTGTACATGATGAGCCGCGCCCAGGACGGTCCGACCAGCGAGACCAGGTTGCGAAGGCCATCATAGCCATAAGCGATGCCGAGCTTGGCTGCGGGAATGCCGAACTGGCTGTTGTCCGAGGCGATACGAATGTCCGCGAGCATCGCGACCTGCATGCCGCCGCCGAGGCAAAAGCCACGGATGCACGCAATGGTCGGCTTCGGGTAGTCCGCCAGCAGCGCCCGCTGGGCGGCGCTGCGTTGGGAGTATTCTTCCGATGCTTCGGCGTTGTGGCGGGTCTTCTCGAACTGGCTGATATCGGCACCGGAGACGAACGCCTTGTCGCCCGCGCCGACCAGGATCACGACGCGGACATCAGGGTTATCGCGCAATTCGATCAGCGCGCTGCCGAGCCCCTCCCACATCTCGAGCGACATCGCGTTGCGCTTCTCGGGATTGTTGAACGTGATGACGCCGATGCCGCCTGTGATGCTCTGCAGGATCTTGCCGTCGGCGTAGGATTTTTCGGCGCTTTTCGAAATGTCGAGCATCGGTACTGCTTTCGGTCGTGACAGGCTTGCTCCATTGTCGGACAGGCCTCACGCCGAGGTCAACCGCCGTTGCGCGCAGCCAATATCGGCGCGCCACGACAAATTGCATAGCCAGACGGGCGCCGCTCGGATTTGCGATGGTCAAAAAACCAACCGCTGCCAACTTCGATGGCAGCGGTTCGATGGTGGCAGTCCCGGTGTTGCCGCGTGGCGTCGCACAGCAATCGGTTTCCGGGCCCGATCCAGTCGATGGCGTGCGCGGGGCCGCGAACTAGGAAACCGAGAACGGCTCAGTCTTCGTTCGCAGCAATCGATTCCATTAAGGACACCAGCTGACGCTGAACGGTCTGGTCCTTGATCTTGCTGTATGCTCGGAGCAACCTCAGGCTGAAGGCGCTATCGAGAAACAGCAGGCTTTCGACTTCGCGGGCCTTGCCGTCGCCGTCGTAGAAGAATGTGACCGGCACATCAAGCGCGGTGGCGATCTGCTGAAGACGAGCCGCGCCGACACGATTGACGCCCTTCTCGTACTTCTGGACCTGCTGGAAGCTGACCCCGAGTTTGTCACCGAGCTCTGCCTGCGAGATTTTTTGCTCCACGCGCCGCAGTCGAATCCGCTTGCCCAATTCAATGTCGGGTTTGCCGGCACTGCGCTGCTTCATCTTCTTTGCTGCTGATCTGTTCATTCTGGTTTACCCATCCTTCAATCAGGAAGCCCTGAGCAGATAGGTCAGGGATTCATCCATATTTATCGCTTTAAATGTCGTCCGGATTGCAAGTCGTCGTTAGAACCACAGAAATCCTAGGAGATTGCGGGATGGTAGCCAACCGCACGCGCGCATTGGAAGCATCCCGATACCGACGCTGTCGACTACCTTAAGTCGTCAGCGCCCAGAGCATCCGAAGATACCCCCGCGCTCTACATTTGGCAAAATATTGGCCAAACCACAACTACTACGGGTCCAATGGTTACATATTTTAAATCCATACTTACCGCCTCGTGCCCGCTGCCCGAACCTCTACCAGACCGGCCGCCGATTGATCCTGGGCGCGGTTGCAGGTTGGCTGAAACGGTTCGACCGTTATATCCGGAAAAATACTGCACTTGATCCGCGAAGCGGCTCGATACGCATTTGCAATCGATAGTGCGCTGGACAATTGCGCAAAAGTTCTGGATCATCGGTAAGGATCTCACGCGCCCGACCACGTGCCGGCGAACTTTCGTGGAGAGGCCTATGAAGCGGAAAATGGGAACGCCTCGGATCTATCTCGCGAGTTCGGGAATGGGAAAAATGCCGGTTGCCAATACGGAAGAACGTCTGCTGTCGCTGCTTGCGACACTGCAGGAGTGCCAGGCATATCTCATGGACAAACCCAGCCCGGAGACCGCGAGATTGCTGTCACTGGCAGTTCTCGAACTTCGGATGGAGCTGCATAAGGTGACCGATTCCGAGCTGAAGGCCTTGTGCGATCTGATGGTGACGGAAGACCGGCCGCAGCAAGACTCGGCGACCAGGCAGGGCAAGCCGTTACCTCCCTATCTCAAGCTGATCAAATAAACGCGCCACTCGTTGGACCAGGGTTGTCCGCGGGTTCGGTCACCTCTCACATGGGAGAGGCGAAGAACCGCCGCGGATAGGGCGTGCGCGATCGCGGCGCTTCGATCCTAGCCCTCCGTCACGTCGACCAGTTCTGCGCCATCGAGCACGCGCCGCGCCTTGTCACGGTCGAGATCGTTCTCCCATGCGGCGACGACAACGGTCGCAACGCAGTTGCCGATCAGATTACCGAGCGCGCGGGCCATGCCGATGAACCAATCGACCGACAGCACCAGCACCAGGCCGATCGCAGGAATGCTCGGCACCGCATTCAGAGTCGCCGCCAGGATAACGATGGCGGAGCCCGGGACGCCGTGTGCTCCCTTCGAGGTGATCAGCGATACGCCGAGCACCAGCAAGAGGTCGCCAAATGACAGCGGTGTGTTGGTCGCCTGTGCGATGAACACCACCGCCAGCGTCAAATAGATCGAGAAGGCATCGAGGTTGAAAGAGTAGCCGGTCGGGATCACAAGTCCGACGACAGAATCCTTCACGCCGAGTCGCTCCAGCTTTCGCATGATTTGCGGCAACACGGCGTCGGAAGAGGCGGTCGCCAGAACGATGGTCAATTCCTCGCGCAGGTAGGCGAGGAATTTGAGGATGTTCAGCCCCGCGAGCGCCATCACGCCGCCGAGCACGCCGAGAATGAAGACAGCGACCGAGACATAGAACAGCGCAACCAGCGACACCAGTTGCTTCAGCGAGCCGACGCCGTATTTGCCGACCGTATAAGCCACCGCGCCAAGCACGCCGAGCGGTGCAACGCGCACGATCAGGCCCATCGCGCGGAACAGCACGGTCGATGCCGCGTCGATTAACGAGGTGATCTTTTCGCCTTTTTCACCACCGACAAGCGCCAGGCTGGTGCCGAAGACGATGGCGAAGAATAACACCTGCAGCACGTCGTTGCGTGACAAGGCGTCGAACGAGGTGGTCGGGATGACGTTCAGAAGGAAGCTGCCGATCCCGCCGCCCTGCAGCTTATGCGCATTGTCGGCGTAGGTATTGAGCACCTTGGAATCGAGCGTCGAAGGATCGATGTTCATGCCGTGACCCGGCCCGAACAGATAGGCGAGCAACAGGCCGACGACGAGCGCGACTGTCGTCATCGCTTCGAAATAGACCAACGCCTTGACGCCGACACGCCCGACCTTCTTGAGGTCGCCGGCGCCGGCAATGCCGTGCACGACCACGCAGAAAACGATCGGTGCCACGATCATCGAGATCAGCTTCAGGAATGCATCGCTGAGGATCTTGAGCCCGATGGCAAAATCGGGAACAGCCATTCCCAGCACGATCCCGAGCATCAGCGCAACGAGCACCTGAACGAAAAGAGATGTGTAAAGGGGCTTTCGGGTGTCCATTGCTGCGGCGGCGGTCATGGTCGACATAGTGTGCTCCCGATTGATTCCCGCTGAACGGAGCAACTTACGTGCCAACCGGGACCAGCGAGAACACCTGATGGCCCTCCCGATCCGCTACCAGCACGACGCCACCCTCGCCATATTGTTCGAGAAAACCGAAGGCGATGCGGCGAAAGTTCTCGAAGTCGCCGTTGCGCAACGAATTGGTCTGCGCCAGGACCTGCAGCCCGCCGGTCATGCGGTGCATCTCGGCGTCCAGCAACAGGCGGATGCTGCGCACGGTTTCAAGGACGCGCTGGGTCGCGTTTTCGCGATCCTGCTCGTAGTTGTTGAAAACGATGCCGGCCGCGAAAATGATCAGCGGCAGTGTGGTTCCCGCCACCAAAAGGGCGAGACGAACTGGCAGGGAAGGTTTTGGCACGGATGTCCCGGATCGACGGACGCCCCATTACAGGCAGCATAGGAGAAGCGGCTGAGATCCGCCAAAGAATTTAATCGTATGCAGTTCCTGCGGATCCGGCGTGTGCAATGCGGAATCCAAATCCTTCTCAGAAATCGCCATCAGTAGTTGGCGCATGAAACACCATGCACAGCTTACCGCAGTGAACAGCGGCTCGATCCGTGGATTCGAAATTAGCTTCCATAGGGACATCCTTTTGCATACGCTCCGAGACCGCTGCCGCACGCTCGGCGCCGCTCACGATCCCGGCTACAGGGCGGGGCATCACAGGGAGGGAAGCTATGAAGCGAAGATCAGTACTCGCCGGGCTCGGCGCGACGGCCGTGGCCGGCGCCTTCGGCTTGCCGTCGATCGTCAGGGCTCAAGCGCCTGTCTCGTTGAATGGTGCAGTGCAGTTCAACGACGATCACGCGTTCACAAAGGCGCTGGTCCGGTTTGAAGAGCTGGTGCAGAAGTATTACGGAAAGCCCGTCAATTTCACGCTGCACAAGAACTCGTCGCTTGGTCTCGAGAAGCAGTATTTTGAATATATGTCGCAGGGCAAGGCTGTCGACTACGGCATCGTCTCTCCCGCCCACATGTCGACCTTCGCCAAAGCGGCTCCGTTCATCGATGCTCCCTTCGTTTTCAAGGGCATCGATCACATGAACAAGGTCGTCGAACAGAATATCCTGGCGCCGATCGCCGACGAAGTCGCAACCAAGGCCGAGGTTGTCCTCATCGGTTATGCGGGCGGCGGCATCCGCAACATATTTGCCAACCGGCCGCTCAGAACGCTTGCCGATATCAAGGGCCTCAAGGTGCGCGTGCAGGGCGCTCCGATATGGTCGAAGACGTTCGCAGCCGCCGGCATGAGTCCGACCGTGATCGCCTATAATGAGGTCTACAACGCCATCCAGAATGGCGTGATTGCGGCCGGCGAAAACGAGGCGGCCGGCGTCGAGGCCATGAAATTCTACGAAGTCGCGCCGCACCTCAACTTGACGCAGCACGCGGTGTCGATCCGGCCGCTATGCTTCTCGGTGAAGACGCTCAAGACGTTGCCCAAAGAGCTGCAGGATGCGATCTCCAGGGCCGGCAAGGAAGCCGGTGATTTCGGCCGTCAACTCGAGTCGAGCGAGGAAGTAATCAAGCTGGATGCATTGGAGAAGGCCGGCAAGCTCAAGCGCGTGCCGTTCGAGGAACGCGACGCCATGAAGAAGCTGGTTGATCCGGTGATGGCCACATACGCCAAGGAAATCGGCGCTGAGCGCATTTTCGAGAAGATCAACGTCGCTTAGTCCTGCAAAGTTCGCGAACGATGTTTCGGGACAAGCGCCGCTTGCCCGGTTGACGCCTGTGATGCGCGCGGTGCCCCGATGACTGAAATGCCGTTGCCAACCAACCCGTCGCTGTGGCGCCGAGTGACGGCCGGCTACGCCAAGCTGCTCGAAATTCTGCTCGCGGCCTGCCTCGGCGTGCTGATCATCCCCGTCACGCTCCAGGTCATCTCCCGTTACACCCCCTTCATCCCGTCCTACATCTGGACCGAGGAGATGGCGCGGTTCCTGTTCATATGGGCGATCATGATCGGTGCGATGGTCGGCGTCAGGGAAGCGCAGCATTTTGAAGTCGACGTGTGGCCGAACCTGTCGCGACGGTCCGAGGCCGCCGTGCGGATCGTGGCGCGTCTCGGTGTGCTGGCGCTGGCGCTGGTGTTCGTGTGGGCGGGTATCGAGTTCACGCGCTTCGCCTGGAACAGGACGTCGGAATTGGCCGATTTGCCGCTCTGGCTCATTCATGTCGCATGGCCGGTGGCGGGCGTTACCTGGATCGTGTTCGCGGGCGAACAGATCCTCGACGAAACGAAGATCTTGTTCGGGGCCAGGCGATGAGCGGTGGTGTGCTTTCGGCGGGCCAGGCCGCGCTGGTCTTGTTTGGTCCGTTCATTGGGCTGCTGATTCTTCGCGTGCCCGTCGCTTTCGCACTCGGGCTCGCATGCCTGCCGATCCTGCTGATCGAGCCACGGCTTTCGATGATGATGCTCGCGCAGGAAACTTTCAACGCCTACAATTCATTCATCCTGCTGTCGGTGCCGTTCTTCCTGTTGACGGCGAACCTGATGAGCATCGGCGGGATCACGGACCGGCTGGTTGCGCTTTCCCGCTCGATGGTCGGGCATTGGCCGGGGTCGCTGGCGCAGATCAATGTCGTGCTTTCGGTGTTCTTCGCCGGCATCTCGGGTTCGTCAACAGCCGACGCGGCGAGCCAGTCGAAAATCTTCATCGACGCCCAAACCAAGGAGGGGTATGACCTCTCGTTCTCGATCGCCATTACAGCGGTTTCGGCGGTTCTCGCGGTTATCATCCCGCCGTCAATCCTGATGATCGTTTGGGGCGGGCTGATCTCGACATCGATTGCCGCCATGTATCTCGCCGGTATCGTGCCGGGACTGCTGATCGCCGGAGCGCAGATGCTGACCGTACATGTCTATGCGGTCCGTCGCGGTTATCCGACCTATCCGAAATCGAATTGGGTGGAGATGCGTTGCGCGATCTGGCGCTCGCTTCCGGCGCTGATGACGCCGCTAATCATCGTTGGCGGAATCCTGCTCGGCTGGTTTACGGCGACGGAGTCCGCTTGCGTCGCCGTGCTGTATTCCATCGCATTGTCGGCCTTTTTCTACCGCGAGACCGGTCCGAAGGAACTTTACAAGGCCTTGCTCGACACCGGGCGGCTGGCCGGGGTCGCGCTGTTCTGTGTCGGCACTGCAAGCGCATTCGGCTGGTTATTGGCGTATTACAAGATTCCGCAGGCGCTGCTGGCCAACGTCTCGACCTGGGGGATGGGACCCATCGCGGCGGGCTTCTTCATCGCTTTCTGTTTCCTCGTCGTCGGCTGCTTCCTCGACGCCATCCCGGCCATCGTGATTGTCGGCACCGTGCTCGAGCCGCTGGCGAGGTCGGTTGATCTTCATCCCGTGCAATTCGCGATCATCTCGATCGTCTCGCTGGCGTTCGGGCTGGTGACGCCGCCGTACGGCCTTTGTCTGATGATCGCGTGCTCGATTGCGGGGGTGCGCCTGCGCTTCGCGCTCAAGGACACCATCATCATGCTGGTTCCGATGCTCATGGTATTAGCTGCGGTCATTATATGGCCGAGCGTGTCGCTGTTTCTGCCACGCCTGATCGTTCCCGAGATGCTGAAATAACGTTCAATGCTGATTCCGCGGTGCCGGCGCGTTCACCGTGGATTCAAATTCTCGCGTCAGAGGTTACCGTCTCAGAGATTGCTGTCGGTGATCGCCGCGTAGACCATCGTGCGCAGCTCGCGCCGCAGCGGGTACGCGCTCGAAGGCAGCACCTGCGTCATGAAGATCGTGATCAGCTCTTCCGCGGGATCGATAAAGAACGATGTCGTTGCCGCACCGCCCCAGTTGTATTCGCCGGGGCTGCCTGCAATCAGCGTCTGCGCCGGGTTCATGGTTACGGCAAAGCCGAGACCGAAACCGATGCCGTTATAAGACGCTTCGCTAAACAGCGAGCGCGACATCGCCGGCAGGTCGGCGCCGCCGGGCAGATGGTTCGAGGTCATCAGTTTCAGCGTCTTCGGACCAAGCAGCCTGACGCCCCCGAGTTCACCGCCGTTGAGCAGCGCGCGGCAGAAGGTGAGATAGTCTGATGCGGTCGAGCACAGGCCTCCGCCACCGGAAATCAGCGACGGCGGCGAGAGGAACGAACTTTTGGTCGGGTCATCCTGCAAGGTCAGTCCGCCCTTGCGTTCGGTGGCGTGAAACGTCATGCCGCCTTGCGGGTCGGCCGAATAGCACGCCGCGAAACGATGAGCCTTGTCTGGTGGCACGAAGAAGTCGGTATCGTTCATGCCGAGCGGACCGAAGATCCGATCTTTGAGGAATTGCTCGAACGGCTGGCCGCTGATCTTGCCGACGAGATGGCCGATGACATCGGTGGAGACGGAATAATTCCAGGCTTCGCCCGGCGAAAATTCCAGCGGAATCTTTGCAAGGTCCTCGATCATCGTCTGCAGCGTGCCGGCCTTGACGACTTCGCCGATCTTCTTCTCGCGATAGGCGGCGTCGACGTTGGAGCGCTGCTGGAAACCGTAGGTGAGGCCGGACGTATGCCGCAGCAGATCGACGATCAGCATCGGCCGTGACGGCGGCTTGGTCAAAAACGCCGGCGCCGTGCCCGCCTGGAACACGCCGAGATTTTTCCACTCCGGAATGTATTTGTGGACGGGCTCGTCGAGCGCGACACGGCCTTCCTCGACCAGCATCATGAAGGCGACGGACGTGATCGGCTTGGTCATCGAATAGATGCGGAAGATCGTATCGTCCTTGACCGGCGCCTTGCGCTCGACGTCGGCAAAGCCCTGAACGGTCGAGTGGACGATCTTGCCGCGGCGGTAGATGAGAAGCTGCGTCCCCGGGAAGCGGCCGCCATCGATATAGCGCTGCTTCAGATGAGCTTCGAGACGGTCGAGCGCCGCTTTGGACATTCCGGCGGACTCCGGGGAAGCGGGGGCAGGGGCTAACATCGGGCTGATCTCCGGCTTGCAAGGCAGCCTTGATAGCCGAAAAGTGCTCCCGGTTCCAACTGTCCGGCGCTTACCCGGGCCGGAACCGTGGTGTAGGCTTTCGCCGGCAATCGCGCACCCTGCAGGACCTGAAAAAATGCCCCAATTCAACGACGCCGAACTGACCGCCGCCGTCATCCGCAGCTTCGAGGATACGCCGAATCCGCGGGCCAAATTCCTGCTGCAGGAATTGGTGAAGTCGTTGCACGAATATGTGCGTAAGACCGATCTCACTTTCAAGGAATGGGAATACGCGATCGACTTTCTGACCCGCACCGGCCAGAAGTGCACGCCGATCCGGCAGGAATTCATCCTGTTGTCCGACGTGCTCGGGGTGTCGATGCTGGTCGATGCGGTCAACCACCGCGACCGCGATGGAGCCACCGAAACCACCGTGCTCGGCCCATTCTATGTCGGCGAGCACAAGGTGACGCCCCACGGCACCGACATCTCCGCCACGCTCCCGGGCGAGCGGATGTTCGTGCAGAGCCGCGTCACCGATCTCAAGGGCAAGCCGTTGGCAGGCGTTCCGGTGGACGTCTGGCATGCCGATGATGACGGATTCTACGACTCCCAAAAGCCGTCATATGCGACGCAGGGCCCGTCCTCGCGGGCGCGCTTTATCACCGATAGCGAGGGCCGGTTCTACTTCCGCACCATCCTGCCGTGCAGCTATCCGATTCCGACCGATGGTCCGGTCGGCGAGATGATCATCCAGACACGGCGGCACGCGATGCGGCCGGCGCATGTGCATTTCCTTGTGGCGGCGCGCGGCTATGAGCCGCTGATCACGCATGTCTTCATGGAGGGCGACAAATATCTCGATTCGGACGTCGTGTTCGGCGTCAAGGACGAGCTGATCGCCAAGATCGAAAGGCGCACGGATCAGGTGATGCCAGACGGCACGCCGACGAGCGAACCGTGGCACTTGATGACCTACGAATTCCATCTGAAACCCGGTGAGGGAACCGTCCCGGCGCCGCTGGGCGTGAAGGTGTCGGAGCACCTGAAACCCCTCTTGCCAGCGCTGCTCAATTCTTGTGCGTCGCACAAGAATTGAGCGAATCGCAAGTTTTGGGTGCGCGGTTCCATCGGCCAGCTTGATGGGCGTTGGCTCCAACCTACTCTAAATCATATGTCTTTCGCATTGCGGCAGCTTGGCACAAAGCTTGAATAGCTTGGTGCTGACGCCATTGAAGCCGTCCCTCGAAACCAATCATCCGAATTGTGACACCGCCAGACTGGGGCCTCCCCGAACGCGCCTCTATGGCCTCGCGCGGACGCCACAAACGGACGGGCATTCAGACGCAAAGGACATTTGCACCTATGACGAAGCCGACCAAGGAGATCTCCCGCCATGGCTTTAGCCGCCGCCAGATTTTGAAGGCGACCGGCGGAACGGCCGCGCTGCTGGCTGCGGCGAAGCTGAATTTCCCCGCGGGTGCCTTCGCGCAAGGTGCGGGTCCCGAGGTGAAGGCCGCCAAGCTCGGCTTCATCGCGCTGACGGACGCGTCGCCGCTGTTCGTTGCGAAGGAAAAAGGCATCTTCGCCAAATATGGCATGCCGGACGTTGAAGTGCAGAAGCAGGCCTCATGGGGCACCACGCGCGACAACCTGGTGCTGGGTTCGGAAGGCAACGGCATCGACGGCGCGCATATCCTGACCCCGATGCCGTATCTGATTTCATCCGGCAAGGTGACGCAGAACAATCAGCCGACGCCGATGTACATCCTGGCGCGGCTCAATCTGAACGGCCAGTGCATTTCGGTCGCCAAGGAATATAGCGACATCAAGGTCGGCGTCGACACCGCCCCGTTCAAAGTTGCGCTGGAAAAGAAGAAGGCTTCGGGCAAGGCCATCAAGGCCGCGATGACCTTCCCGGGTGGCACCCACGATCTCTGGATCCGCTATTGGCTTGCGGCCGGCGGCATTGATCCCGATAAGGATATCGAGACCATCGTGGTGCCGCCGCCGCAGATGGTCGCCAACATGAAGGTTGGCACCATGGATTGCTTCTGCGTGTGCGAGCCATGGAATCTTCAGCTGATCCATCAGGACATCGGCTACACCGCGATCACGACAGGCGAACTCT
This sequence comes from Bradyrhizobium sp., assembly GCA_045811565.1. Classification (GTDB taxonomy): domain Bacteria; phylum Pseudomonadota; class Alphaproteobacteria; order Rhizobiales; family Xanthobacteraceae; genus Bradyrhizobium. Next base: position 1,075 of record JBJMTR010000098.1, on the reverse strand, counting down.
GGAACAAGCATCCGGAAAAATCATTCGGCATGCGCGCCGCTTACGTCGACAAATATCCAAGGGCAGCGAAGGCGCTGCTGATGGCTGTGATGGAGGCGCAGCAGTGGTGCGAGAAACCGGAAAACCGCGGGGAAGTCGCGGCGATCTGCGCCAAGCGGCAGTGGATCAATTGCCCAGTTGATGACGTCACCGACCGTGTCAAGGGCAAGTTCGATTACGGTACCGGCAAGGTCGTCGAGAACAGTCCGCACATCATGCGATTCTGGGCTGACAACGCATCGTACCCCTATCAGAGCCACGATCTCTGGTTCCTCACCGAAGACATCCGCTGGGGCAAATATGAAGCGGGCTTCGACACGAAGGCGCTGATTGCGAAGGTCAACCGAGAGGATCTCTGGAAGGACGCCGCCAAGGAACTCGGCGTCACCGATATCCCCGCGTCGACGTCGCGCGGCAAGGAGAGCTTCTTCGACGGCAAGGTCTTCGATCCCGAAAATCCCGCCGCCTACCTGAAGTCCCTGTCCATCAAGCGTATCGACGTCTGATCCGAGCGCAGCCGCGTATCCGCGTGCGGCTCGCCCACCTGAACACGGAGATCAATTTTGATGTCTATGCCTGCCATGAAAACCGAGCCTGCTGCGACGGTGCTCCCGGCCGCGTCGGCGCCGGTCGTGACAATGACGCCCAAGCGCGCGCCGCGCTCCGAAAAGTACCTCAAGATGGCCAAGGAGACTGCGGCGCGGGTGGTGCCGCCGCTGGTCGTGGTCGCGCTCTTGATGCTGGTCTGGGAATTGATCTGCCGGCGCGCCGGCTCAACCCTGCCGCCGCCGTCGCGCGTCTTCAAGGACACCAAGGAACTGATCCTCGATCCGTTCTTCGATAACGGCGGTATCGACAAAGGCCTGTTCTGGCATCTGTCGGCCAGCCTTCAGCGCGTCGCATTCGGCTATTCGCTGGCGGCGATCGCCGGCATCGCGCTCGGCACGCTGGTCGGGCAATCGGTCTGGGCGATGCGCGGGCTTGACCCACTGTTCCAGGTGTTACGCACCATTCCGCCGCTGGCCTGGCTGCCGCT
>JBJMTR010000097.1:0-2388 GCA_045811565.1 Bradyrhizobium sp. | reverse complement strand
CTCTATGACCGCGTCGGCACCGGTACGGTTGTGGTGGTGCTGGAGCCGAAGCACGGCGACTCGCCGTTCAATTCGCGGATGGCGCTACAAGGCGGCGGCAACATGGCCCAGGTTCAGTGATTGAAACTCAGTGACTGGTTCAGGGATTGAACCCTCAGCGTCTTGATCGGTTCTCTCTGCTGAAATTTAGAAGCGTCGGTTTTGCCGGCGCTTTTTTGTTGGCTGAGGCTTTGTCGGCCGTGGCTTGGCCTGCTCGGCGTTCGGCTCGGCTGAACCGGACGCTGAGGCATCCGGTTTTGCGTTGTCGGATTTAGCCGCATCGGACCTGTCCGCGTCGGTTTTGGCGGCGACCTCGCGCGGCGGCGCCTCTTCCGGGCGTTTGGCCGGCAACAGCGGCGCGACTTGCGGCAGCGGGTCCCAGACATCCCACTGGCAGATGCGGTAGTTGTTACGGCGTTGCATCAGATCGAGATGGATATGGTCCTCATGATACCAGTCGGAGCCCGGGCCGAGCACCGTCGAGAACCGCGCGCAGACCGAGTGCAGCACGGTTTCACGCAAATCCCGCGGCACCGTGCGATCGGTCAATGAGATCGACCGGCCGTTCGCAAGCTTAAAGGCGCGAATATCGAGCGCATTGGCGCGGCCATGCTCGGAGAGCTGGGCGCCGACGACGCGGTTGCGGCCACGGCATTCGAAGGAATCGAAATTGTCGAGGTCGCTGATCGTGCTGCCGAGGTTTTGTGCCAGTGGTTCGATGTCGGTCCGGATCCAGTTGGCGACCGCGGACGCCATGGGACAACGCAGGATGGCCGCCGGCTTCACCAATACCTGCCGCTTGTCCGGCAGCACGATCGCTTCCAGCCGCACCAGATCCTCGCCCCCGCAGCCGCCCGCGCCATGGATGTCGGGAATGCTGGGAGCAATGGCGATGTCGTCCGTCAGCGCCAGCCGGCAGGCCGAAGGCTGCGGCGCCGGGGGCGCCTGCTCCGTGGCCTTGCCGGTCTCGGCAGACGGCGCCTCTTTCTCGGCTGCGGGCTGCTCGGGCGTGGCGGACGGTGCCCCGGCCGGGCGTGGCTTGGGCAGCGGCACCGCCGAACGATGGATGGTCCCGCGCAGTCTTGGCGGGCTTTCGCGGAACAGGTCGGCCCAAGGCGACGGGGCCGATCTTCTTGCCGCAGCTGCCGGCCCGGCTTGCATGCCAACCAAACATAAGGCCACGGCGACGGTAACCATTGCCGCTTCGCTGCGGCCAAAGGCGCCATAAGCCCATTTTCGGCTTGCTTTCTCCGCGCTACAGTTCATGTCAATTTCACCGCTGGGCACGCATCCTTGCGGTCACGCGAGGAAACAACAATCAGGAGGGACGTGCGTATGCTTGGTTTGATGCAAGACTGGCCTTTGTTGTGTCATCGGATTATCGAGCACGCGGCGCAATATCACGGCACGCAGGAGGTCGTTACGCGCTCGCTCGAAGGGCCCATTCATCGCACCAATTACGCCGAAATTCGCGATCGTGCGCTAAAAGTCTCGCAGCGGCTCGACCGCGACGGCATCGAGCTCGGCGACCGCGTCGCCACCATCGCATGGAACACCTGGCGCCACCTCGAAGCCTGGTACGGCATAATGGGTATCGGCGCGATCTGCCATACCGTCAACCCGCGGCTGTTCCCGGACCAGATCGCCTGGATCATCAATCACGCGCAAGACCGCGTGGTGATGACTGACATCACCTTCGTGCCGATCCTGGAAAAGATCGCCGACAAGCTCTCAAGCGTCGAACGCTACATCGTGCTGACCGACAAGGCGCACATGCCGCAAACCACGCTGAAGAACGCGGTCGCCTATGAGGACTGGATCGCGGAAGCCGACGGCAAATTCCAGTGGAAGATCTTTGACGAGAACACCGCGGCTGCGATGTGCTACACCTCGGGCACCACCGGCGATCCCAAGGGTGTCTTGTATTCGCACCGTTCCAACGTGCTGCACGCGCTGATGGCCAATACCGGTGACTCGCTCGGCGCCAACGCGGCCGACACCATGCTGCCGGTGGTGCCGCTGTTCCATGCCAACAGCTGGGGGATCGCTTTCTCCGCGCCCTCGATGGGCACCAAGCTGGTGATGCCCGGCGCCAAGCTTGACGGTGCTTCCGTCTACGAGTTGCTCGATACCGAGAAGGTGACGCACACCGCGGGCGTGCCGACCGTGTGGTTGATGCTGCTCAACCATATGGCCAGCAACAATTTGAAGCTGCCGCATCTCAGAATGGTTGTGTGCGGCGGCTCGGCGATGCCGCGCTCGATGATCAAGTCGTTCATCGACATGGGGGTGCAGGTGCGCCACGCCTGGGGCATGACCGAGATGAGCCCGATCGGCACGCTGGCTGCG
>JBJMTR010000096.1:0-5358 GCA_045811565.1 Bradyrhizobium sp. | reverse complement strand
GCCGATTCGTTGAAACCTTTTCGTACTGGAACGGGCCAGAGCGGGACCACGTTCTTCGGCCGTCATCACGCCCTATCTTTTTGTTTGAGCATGATCTTTTCGGAAAACCGGTGGCCACTTTTCCGGATCATGCTAGCGCCCGGTCGAGCCAAAGCCGCCGCTGCCGCTGTCGGTCGCAGAGAGCGAAGCCACGGGAACCAGTTGCGCCTGTACGACCGGCGCGATCACCATTTGCGCGATGCGTTCGCCGCGCCGGATCGGGAATGGCGCCTCGCCATGGTTGATGAGCAGCACATTGATCTCGCCGCGGTAATCCGCGTCGATCGTGCCGGGCGAATTCAACACGGTAACGCCATGCTTGGCGGCAAGGCCCGAACGCGGCCGCACCTGCGCCTCAAAACCCGGCGGCAACGCGATGGTGAGTCCGGTCGGCACGGCAGCGTATTTTCCGGGTGGCAGAATCAGCGGCGTTTCCGCCGGCACCGCCGCCAGAAGATCGAGCCCGGCGGCTTCGGCGGTTTGATAGGCCGGCAGCGGCAGACCGTCGCCGTGCGGCAATTGCTTGAGATCGACCTTGACCGTGATGCTCACGAGGCTTTCTCCGCGCTTTTTGCAATCCGCGCTACCAGTTCGCTCGCCACCTGAACTTTGGTCATCACCGGCCAAGACTCCACTTTGATGTTATCCACGCTTGTCTCCTCGCCGTCGCGCGTCAGCAGGTGCACCGTGTTGCGGTCGCCACCCATGACGCCGCTTGCGGGTGTGACGTCATTGGCGAGGATCCAGTCACAGCCCTTGCGCACGAGCTTTGTCTTTGCGTTGTCGAGCAAATGCTCGGTCTCGGCGGCGAATCCGATCACCAGCGGCGGACGCTTGTCCTGCAGCCGGGAAATCGTCGCGAGGATGTCGGGGTTTTCGACCAGCTGCAATTGCGGCATGCCGGCGGAGGTCTTCTTCAGCTTCTGCTCGCCTTCATTGGCGACGCGCCAGTCGGCAACGGCGGCAGCGAAGATCGCGATATCGACCGGAAGTGCTGATTCCACCCGGTGCAGCATGTCGCGCGCAGATTCCACGCGGATCACTGTCACCCCGGGCGGATCGGGTAGCTCAACCGGCCCGCAAACCAGCACCACGTCGGCGCCCGCCGCCTGCGCAGCTGCGGCGATCGCAAAACCCTGTTTGCCCGAGGAGCGGTTGGCGATATAGCGCACCGGATCAATCGGCTCGTGAGTCGGCCCAGCGGTAATCAGCACGCGCTTGCCGGCAAGCGGCCGCGGATGCGGCGGCCGCAGGATGTGCTCGGCGGCGGCGGCGATTTCGGTAGGCTCCGCCATCCGCCCGACGCCAGCCTCGTCAGCCTCCGCCATCTCGCCGGCATTGGGGCCGACGGTCGCAACGCCGTCGCGCCGCAGCTGCAGCACGTTGCGGCGGGTGGCCGGGTTATTCCACATCAGCGGGTTCATTGCCGGCGCGAGCAGGATCGGACGGTTGGCGGCCAGCAGAATCGCGGTAGCGAGATCGTCAGCGTGGCCTTGCGCCATTTTGGCCATCAAATCCGCCGTCGCGGGCGCTACCACGATCAGATCGCAGTCGCGCGCCAGACGAATGTGGCCGGCGTCGAACTCGCTCTCGGCATCAAACAGATCGGTGTAGACCCGCTCATGCGACAATGCGCTCGCCGCCAGCGGCGTGACGAATTGCTGGGCCGCCTCGGTCAGCACGCAGCGGACGGCAATGTGTCGCTCCTTCAGCCGTCGGATCAGGTCCAGCGCCTTGTAGGCGGCGATTCCGCCGCCGATGATCAGGGTCACGCGAGGCTGGTCGGCCGCGCTGGCGCCCCGCGGCGCATGGGATGGAGCCTCGGCGGGCGGCGGTAGGGGCGCGGGCTGCGGGCCGCCTCCCAGATATTCCCGCAGGATCACCCGGACCTCTTCCTCGACCGAGCGTCCGTTCTTGGCGGAGCGCAGCCGCAAGTAAGCCTTGATGCCCTCGTCGAGTTTGCGGATGGTCAGGCTCGCCATGGCGTCCCCCAGCTTATGATTGCAATGCTAGCACATCGTGCATGCAATGCAATCACATCCGGCTGATAGCGATCAGGATTCCGATGAAGGTCAGCGCGATCGTCCATAACGCGACGGTGCGCCAGCGATTCTTGCGGCCCTCGCTCCGGCCCATCGCCGCGATCGTCTCCGGCGAGAGGGTGACGCCTTCGCGGGTCATCTTCTCCAGGCGCTCCAGCACCGCCGCCCCACGCGAGGCGATTGCCGGTAGGTCGGCCACCACGCGGCCGAGTTCACCCGCACCGGACATCGCGCCCTGAATCCGCCCGACCGGGCCGAGATTGCGCTCAATCCATTCGCGCACGACAGGATCAGCAACTTTCCAGATGTCCAGCTTTGGGTCGAAGCCGCGCGCCACGCCTTCCACCACCACCATGGTCTTTTGCAGCAGGATCAGCTCGGGGCGGGTTTGCATGTCGAAGAGGCCGGTGACCTCGAGCAGCAACGTCAACAGCTTCGCCATCGAGATTTCTTCGGCGGTGCGGTTGTGGATCGGCTCGCCGATGGCGCGTATGGCTTGCGCAAAATTCTCCACCGAATGATGCCCGGGCACGTAACCGGCCTCGAAATGCACTTCCGCGACGCGGCGATAGTCGCGCGTGATGAAGCCAAGAAGAATTTCGGCGAGGAAGCGCCGCTCCTTCAGGCCGAGCCGTCCCATGATGCCAAAATCCACCGCGACAAGCCGGCCGGCCTCGTCGAGGAACAGATTGCCGGGATGCATGTCGGCATGGAAAAAGCCGTCGCGCAGGGCGTGACGCAGGAAGCTCTGGATCACCTTGCGGCCGAGATCGGGCAGATCGATCCGCGCTTCCTTGAGGCGGGCATGATCGTTCAGCGCGATGCCGTCGATCCATTCCATCGTCAGCACGTTATGGGTGGTGCGATCCCAGTCGACAGCCGGCACACGAAAATCCGGATCGTCGCGTGTGTTCTCCGCCAACTCGGACAATGCGGCCGCCTCGAGCCGCAGATCCATCTCCATCGCGACCGAACGCGACATGGTATTGATGACTTCGATCAAGCGCAGCCGCCGTGCCTCGGCCGAATGGGCTTCTGCATTGTGTGCGACAAAGAAGAAATCCGAGAGGTCGCGGCGAAAACGCGCGGCCACATGGGGACGGAGCACCTTGACGGCGACCGGCCGGCGCACTCCGCTGCGCTCCACCTCGCCGCGATGCACCTGCGCGATCGAGGCGGCGGCAACTGCCGGCCCCAGTTTCGTAAACGCCTGCGACACAGGCCGTTCCAGCGATTGCGCGATCACGGCTTCGGCTTCTTCCTGCGAAAACGGCGGCAGCCGGTCCTGCAGGCTTTCCAGGTCCCGCGCCATCGTGACGCCGACGACGTCAGGCCGGGTGGCGAGAAACTGCCCGAGCTTGAGATAAGCGGGCCCGAGCCGGGTCAGCGCGCGGGATAGTCGCGGACCGGATTTGGCGCCGGGCCGCTCGATCAATCGCGCCAGCCGAAGCGCGAGCTGCCCGGGCGGCGGCACCAGGCTTGGATCCACGACGCCGAATACGCCCTCGCGCGCGAACACGTAGCCGGCGCGGGCCAGCCGCGCGATGTGGGTAGCCGCAGAAATCACAAACGCCAGCCCGAATGCAGCGCCACCATGCCGCCGGAGAGGCTCTGCCATTTCACACGCGAAAATCCGGCGGCGCCGACCATCTCCGCGAAGGCACTGGGCCTCGGGAATTTGCGGATCGACTCGACGAGATATTGATAGGATTCGGCGTCGCCGGTCACCACGCGGCCGAGCGGCGGAATCACCTTGAACGAGAAGAGATCGTAGAGCCGGTCAAGTCCGGGCATGTCGACGGTGGAGAATTCCAGACACAGGAATCGGCTGCCGGGCTTCAGCACGCGATAGGCTTCGCGGAGCGCGACATCGATCCGCGGCACGTTGCGGATGCCGAACGCGATGGTGTAGGCGTCGAAGGCCCGATCCGGGAACGCCAACGCCTCGGCATTGCCCTCGACAAAGGAAACCTGCTGATCGAGATGCCGCGCCGCGGCGCGGTTGCGCCCGACCTCGAGCATATCCGTGTTAATGTCGCAGACGGTGGCGCGGAAGCCGGGACCGGCCGCCTTGGCCGCACGGAACGCGATATCGCCGGTGCCGCCGGCGACGTCGAGCAGCAGAAATGGCGCATTGCGCTTCGGCGGATCGAGCGCCGTGATCATGATGTCCTTCCAGGCCCGGTGCAGGCCGATCGACATCAAATCGTTCATCAGGTCATAGCGCGACGCCACACTGTGAAAGACCTGGTCCACCAACGTCTGCTTGTCCCCCAAGCGCACGTCCCTGAAGCCAAAATGGGTGGTTTGGTCCGGCCGATCCATCAACGATTACTCCACTGCCGGACCATAGCGCGCCCGCCGCAATGGCGCTATCACGTCACCTCCATAAGGTGAATGCCTGCATGCCCGAATTACCCGAAGTCGAGACCGTCCGCCGCGGCCTGCAGCCGGCCATGGAGGGGGCGAAAATCGTCAGGGCGGAGGCCCGCCGAAAGGACCTGCGGTTTCCCTTTCAAAAAGATTTTATCGCGCGGCTGGAGGGGCAGACCGTGACCGGCCTTGGCCGTCGCGCCAAATATCTGATGGCGGATCTCGCATCGGGCGACGTGCTGCTGATGCATCTCGGCATGTCTGGGTCGTTCCGTGTGCTGAACGGCCACGATATTGAGGCGCCCGGCCAATTCCATCATCCGCGCAGCGAAGATCGCACGCACGATCATGTGGTATTCCACATGTCATCGGGCTCGGCGGTCATTTTCAATGATCCCCGCCGGTTCGGCTACATGAAGATCATCGCGCGCCACGCGCTGGAGGATGAGCCGCTCCTGAAGGGGCTCGGCCCCGAACCGCTCGGCAATGAATTCGATGCCACGATGCTGGCGCGCGCCTGCGCCAACAGGAAGACCAGCCTGAAGGCGGCGCTGCTCGATCAGCGGGTGGTCGCAGGCCTCGGCAATATCTATGTCTGCGAGGCGCTCTATGGCGCGCATCTGTCGCCGCGAAGATTGGCGGCGACGCTCGCCACCAAGAAGGGCGAGCCCACGGAGCACGCGAAACGTCTGGTGACGGCGATCCACGCCGTACTCAACCAGGCGATCAGGGCCGGCGGTTCGTCGCTGCGCGATCACCGCCAGACCAATGGCGATCTCGGCTATTTCCAGCATTCGTTTCAGGTCTATGACCGCGAAGGCGAGAAATGCCAAACCGCGGGTTGCAGCGGCATCGTGCGGCGCTTTACGCAAAACGGCCGCTCGACCTTCTGGTGTCCGAAGTG
>JBJMTR010000095.1:0-5924 GCA_045811565.1 Bradyrhizobium sp. | reverse complement strand
TCGAGGCGCTGATCCCATTCCGGCCGTTGGCGGTGCGAGAACTCCCAGGTCCAGATCGTGTCGGATAAGAGGTAAAGCACATACGTGCTGTTTTCGGTGTATTTCAGCACCGTGCCGAGCAGGGCAACAAAGATGGCTGTCGCCGCCGCGATGCTGAAGAGGTCAGGAATCCCCAGTGCGTCCAGGCCCTTTTCGAATGCGAAAGCGATGCCCGCAGTGCACACCGCTTCGAGCAGCAGCACAAAATGCGGGTAGGTGATGAAAGTCGCGAAACGCCAGTTGGCCCTGCCAAACCTCGCAATCGTGCCGGAGAAGACCAGCCGCCAGTAAATCCACACAGCATGGAAAACCGTGCGCCAGATCGGCGCAGCGAGGTCGCGCTGGATGAAGTCCTCGAACCGCAGAAAATCGTAATGCGTGCGGGTCTGCCAGTCGTCGGCCTGCGTCTCGATGGTCCAGGACGCGATTTCCTCATCCGCCGCAAGTTTGGGACGGGTCATGGTGGCGGACAGCTGGTAAAGCCGATTGAACTTCCGCAGCTCGGTCCTGAACATGCGGTAATATTGCGCCAGGCCGCGCGGGTCGTATCCCTGAATATAGATGATATGGCGGTGCTGAACGCGCACGTCTGTCCCCAATTGACGGCGGGACTATATCAGCCCGTGCAACGCGCCAAGAGCTATTTCGGCCTCCGGTGGGGGAGGCCGGCACTGAATTCGTGTAATGTTCTTAAGTGTTGCGCGCGTGCGCTACTGGACGTCGAGCGGCTCGGTGCCGGTGACCTGGCCGCTTGCGTCGGTGGTGATCTTGTCGACGCGCGCCTCGGCCTGCCGCAGCAGCTCTTCGCAGCGCCGTTTCAACGCCTCGCCGCGCTCATAAATCGCGACCGATTCCTCAAGCGGCACCTTGCCGTCTTCAAGCCGTTTGACGATCGATTCAAGCTCCTCGATCGCACGTTCGAAGCTCAGCTGCTTGACATCCACTTGGGTATTCTCGACCATATTGCGTTCCCGGCGGCTGCGCCCTCATTCCCGAGCGCGGAATCAAACGAATTTTTGCGGGCGTATTGTGGCGGGAATTCACCTGCCCAGCAATGCGGTGACGTGCGCCGCCACCGACTCTTTTAACCCCTGCAGGTCATAGCCGCCCTCCAGCATCGAGACCACCCGGCCGCCGGCGCTCGTGTCGGCGACCTCCATCAGCTTGCGCGTGACCCAGCCGAAGTCTTCCGCCTTGAGATTGAGCGAGGCCAGCGGGTCGCGGTAATGCGCGTCAAAGCCCGCGGAAACAACGATCAGCTCGGGGCTGAATTTTTGCAACTGCGGCAAAATCAGGTTTTCGAAGGCGGCGCGGAATTTGGCGCTGCCATCTTCCGGGGCCAGCGGCGCGTTGACGATAGTGTCGTGTTCGCCGCGCTCGCGGCTGGCGCCGGTGCCGGGGAACAGCGGCATCTGATGCGTCGAGCAATACATTACGGTCGGATCGGCCCAGAAGATGTCCTGCGTCCCGTTGCCATGATGGACGTCGAAGTCGACCACGGCGGCACGGCCGATGCCGTATTTGCGCTGGGCGTGGCGCGCGGCAATCGCGGCGTTGTCGAAGAAGCAAAAGCCCATCGGCTTGCTGCTCTCCGCGTGATGACCCGGGGGGCGCACCGCCACGAACGCATTATGATGCGTGCCGGACATCACTGCATCGGTGGCGGCAACCGCGCCGCCGACGCCGCGCATCACCGCTTCCCAGGTTCCCGGCGACATCGAGGTGTCGCCGTCGAGATAGATCAAGCCGCTGGTGGGGGCGATATGCCGGAGCTCACCGACATAATGCTCGCCGTGGCACAGCATGACGGAATCGAGGCTGCCTTCCGGCGCATCGGCGCGTGCCAGATTGGCGAAACGCTCTTCCGACAGCACCTGATCGACGGCGCGCAGACGGTCGGGGCGTTCGGGGTGTCCGGGAGGCGTCAGATGGTCAAGACAGGCGGAATGCGTCAGAAGCAGCGTCATGCAATATCCCGGCGCATTCGATGCGCGTTTTCCGAGGAACGGCTAATCTAGGCGGTCAATCGCCGCTCCGAAAGAGCCGGGCCGCCGATATGGTTTTGCGGCTCAGTTTATCCGCAGGATCCGATTGGCCGCCATCGGTCCGACCGGACTGTGCGCCCGGAAGTAAGCGTACAGCGCGTCGACGTCATAGATGCCGAATTGCGGCACCTTGCCGTCCTTCAGCACGGTGAAGCCGTCGCCTCCGAGGAAGAGAAAATTGTTGACGGTCACGCGGTAGCTCGCGGCGCGATCGATCGTCTGTCCATTCAGCGACATCCGCTCGGCAATCACGCGCTCGCCATCCGGTCTGGTGCCGTCCCATGCGTAGCTGAAACCTTTCGAGACCTGCAGGATCCGCGGCCGTTTTGGGTCGAGCCATTGCTGCTCGAGCATGTCCTTGAGCTGTTTTCCGGTCAGCGTGAGCGTGACCAGCTGGTTGCGGAACGGCTGGCTGGCGAAGATATCGGCATAGGTAACCGTGCCATCCTCTTTCCTTGCGATGTCGGTACGCACCCCGCCGGGATTGGTGAAGGCCATCATCGCGCCGCCGTCGGCAGCGGAACTCGTCGCAGCGAGCTGGGCGTCCGCCACGATGTCGCCAAGCGGGCTTTCGCCGGCGTTGTTTGGCGTCCGCGACAGCGTCTCCGTCACCGCACCCGCCGGACGGTTGGCGATCGGCGCGGCAAGCCGATCGTAGGATTCGAGCAGCGCGGTCTGATCAGCGTCTTTGGCCAGGGTCGCGACGCGAACGACGGTGTTGTCGGCCTTCGCGCTAACGACATCGCGTGTCGCCGGATCAAGCTTCAGGTCGATCGCGGTGACCAGCGTGCCATATTTGTCTCCGCTGGTGACGAGACGTCCGTCGATTTCGCAGACATAAGCCTGATGCGTGTGGCCGGAGACCACGACATCCACCGCGCGATCGAACTTCCTGACGATCTCGACGATCGGGCCGGAAATCCCAGGACATTCATCATAGTCGCCGGACGGGAAACCGCCTTCATGGATCAGCACCACGATGGCCTGGACGCCACGCGCCTTCAATTCGGGGACCAGCGCGTTCACGGTATCGGCCTCGTCACGAAATTCGAGACCCTCTGCGCTCTGCGGCGAGATGATGTTCGGCGTTCCCTTCAAGGTAAGGCCGATGAAGGCGACCGGGATGCCCTCGAATTCCCTGATCTCGTAGCCGGGAAACACGGTTTTGCCGGTGCTCTTGTCGATCGTGCCGGCAGCGAGGTAGTGAAATTTTGCGCCGCCGAAGGGATGTGGTCCCTGGCATTTATCTGTCGGATGACAGCCGCCGTTCTGCATCCGCAGCAGTTCGTCCTTGCCTTCATCGAACTCGTGGTTGCCGACCGCAGAAAGCTCAAGCCCCATCATCGACAACGACTCGACGGTGGGCTCGTCGTGGAACATCGCCGACAAGAACGGGCTGGCGCCGATCAGATCGCCGGCCGCGACGAAGATGGTGTTGTTGTGCCCTTCGCGGAGTTGCCGGACCAATGTGGCCATGCGCTCGGCGCCGCCGGCGGGAACGGCGATCTTCCTGGTGTTGTCGTCCGGATCGGCGATCCTGATCCCGCCCGGCGGCGGGCGAAGGTTGCCGTGGAAATCATTGACCGCGAGGATTCGCAACTCAACGCTATCTGCAGTTTGGCTAACAGCGGGCGAAGTGAGGCCGAGCGTAAGCGCACACGCAGCCGCCGCCCGCATCTGAAACAATGAGAGTTTCATGGATCGAGGCTAACCATTGAGCGCGACGATTTCACGAAGCGTTGGAGCCAAGGCGGATTCTCGAGGCGAACTCCGATCACCTCTCCCATAGGGAGAGGTCGAATTGCAACGCAATTCGGGTGAGGGGTTGAGGTCTCGCTCAACCCTTCCTGCGCGCAAAGAATGCCTGGAATGCCGCGATCGCTTCTTTCGAGCGCATCCGCTGGCCGAACAGATGGCCTTCCTGGTCGATCCGGCGGGTCATGTCTTCGGGCGGCAGCTTGAGAAGCTTGCGCGAGATCGCCACCGCTTCGGCCGGCAGCGCGCAAATCTCGCGCGCCACCTTGCGGGCCTCGGCTTCGGTGTGGCCCGGTGCCACCACCAGATTGACGAACCCGGCAACGCGCGCGTCGTCGGCGGTCATGGTGCGCCCCATCACCAGCATGGCGAAGGCGCGCTGGTGTCCCATGGTGCGCGGCATCAGCAGGCTGGACGCGCCTTCCGGGACCAGTCCCAGATTGATGAAGGGCGTCGAGAACGTCGCCGTCTTGCTGGCCAGAACATAGTCGCAATGGAACAGCATCGTGGTGCCGATGCCAATCGCGACGCCATCGACCGCGGCAATGATCGGCTTGACGTTATGCGCCAGCGAATAAAGAAATTTTGCCGCGTTGGAGGCGCGTGGGTTGTCGGTGTTGGAGGTGCCGTCTTTCAGGAAATCCTCAAGATCATTACCGGCGGTGAACACGCCGGAGCCGCCGGTGATGACGATGCAGCGGATGTTCGGATTGTTCTGCGCATTGTCGATCGCATCGCTCATCGCGCGATACATGTCCTGGGTGATCGCGTTCTTCTTTTCGGGCCGCCGCAACGTGATCACGCGCGTCGCGTCTTCGTCGGTGACGATCAGGTGCTCGGTCATGGAGCTGTCCTTCGGGCATGCGGCGACGTTGCCGCTGGCGAGTCCTCGAGGCGTATTCTACATGATCCGCCACAAGCCCCAAAGTTTCCAACCGATTTTCCCGCGGAAGTGACCGAAAGGACGAAGCGATGCAGCTGACCGGAATTCACCACCTGACGGCGATTTCCGCAAAACGGCGCGGCCACGCCGGAAGGAGATCGAGGCCGGGCTGAACCCGCTGGGTGAGCGATCGTGTAGGATGGGTGGAGCGCAGCGATACCCATCGCCTGGCCAGGCTGAAGCCGCTGGGGTAAGCGATCGCGTAGGATGGGTGGAGCGCCGTAGTTCAAACGAGCGAAGGCGGAAGCGATACCCATCATCTGACCGCGCGACGTTCGCCGAACGCATCTCCATGATCAGAGACGTCGCCGGCCCAGTCCTCGGGATAAGCTCCGAGTTTCACCATGCGATGAAACGACGAATGCGGCCAATCCCCAACCCGCGTCACCAGCCCGTGCTTGACCGGGTTGATATGGATGTAGTCGATGTGACGGGAGAAATCGTTCTCGTCGCGAATGGTGTGCTCCCAGTAGCGCCGCTGCCAGACGCCGCGTTCGCCCTTGGCGGCACGGCTGTCCGAAATCCGTTCGCCGGCCGGCAGGCGGCGCGAGAAGCCGGTTTTGATCAAGCGCCAACGCGTGGCGAAATCAGCATCGCCCTCGGGCATCGTCCAGACCGCATGGAGATGATCGGGCAGGACGACCATGGCTTCGATCGTGAATGGATGGTCCCGCCGCGTCTCGCGAAACGCGGTCCGCAAATCGTCGATGTGCTCCGTCAGCAGCCGCAGGCGCCGTTCCGCCAGATTAACAGTGAAGAAGAAGCTGCCGCCGGCGATGAAGTTGCGACGATAATCGGTCATGCTGCCATGCTAGCACAGATGGTTTGATGGGTATCGCCGCGCTCCACCCATCCTACGGGCTGCCGCCGTTCCCTGAGCCACGGCGGAAGGAGATCGAGGCCGGGCTGAAGCCGCTGGGTGAGCGATCGCGTAGGATGGGTGGAGCGCAGCGATACCCATCGCCTGGCCGCGAGGTGATGGGTATCGCTCCGCTCCACCCATCTTACGGGCTGCGGCCGTTCTAGGAGCCACGGCGGAAGGAGATCGAGGCCGGGCTGAAGCCGCTGGGTGAGCGATCGTGTAGGATGGGTGGAGCGCAGCGATACCCATCGCCTGGCCAGGCTGAAGCCGCTGGGGTAAG
>JBJMTR010000094.1:0-8855 GCA_045811565.1 Bradyrhizobium sp. | reverse complement strand
CTCGCGCGCGATGACGACGGTCAATGCCAGCGCTGCCAGGAATGCAAAACCTAGTCCGAGAAAGCCGAGGCTTTCGCTGCGCGCAAACAGATCCTCGATGAGATTGACGACGCCGAGCCCGGCGCCGAGCAGCACCAGTCCGCCGACCGCGGCCCAGAATATCGCGCCCCAGTGGGGGCCGCGCCGTGCAGGGACAAGCGGTGTCTCGATCGGCACCGGCAGCAAGGCGGGATCGGTTTCCGGCGTCACACGAACGGTGCCGCGGGCGGGCCGGCCCGTTTCATCCGGATCCATTACGATCACGCCGGGATCGTCGAGCTTGAAGGTTGCTGGCCGCCGATGAGGCGTTTTCTCGCTCATTGCAGTCTGTCTCCGATCAGGAACTGGAGGGCGCGGTCAAGTCGGATGTGAGGCAAAGCGGGCTCCTCATTTCCCTCGCGTTCCAGTCGCGGCGGCCGGAAACGCAGAAAGCGGTAATCGGCTCTGTCAGACGGCGTGCTGGAGAGGCCGCGAAAGGCACCCTGAAACAGCTCCTCGGGATCGTTGGGCAGATCGCCCGGAAAGGTCGCCACCTCGGTCCCGCCGTCAAACGTCTCGCCATTGGCGACCTCGCCGGGGGCCGGCGTGCCCAGGATTGAAGGCAATTTTTCCCGTCCGCGCTGCACCTGGGCCTCGCGGGTGGCGCGGACGGCGGCGAGCGCCACCACGTCGATCGCGGCACCGGCATATTCGGCGCGGCCGGCGGCCTTGGCCACGATCCGCCGCAACACCGCCTCCAGCCGGTCATGGCTTGAATGGTGCAAATGGTCCGCCTTGGTCGCGGCGAACAGGATGCGATCGATCCGCGGCCGGAATAGGTGGCTGAGCAAGGTGCTGCGGCCGATCCGGAAACAATCCAGGATGCCAGCGAGTGCCGCTTCGAGATCGTGCAGCGCTTCCGGCCCGGCGTTGAAGGCGGCGAGCGCATCGACCAGCACGATCTGACGATCGAGGCGCGCGAAATGATCACGGAAGAACGGCCGCACCACGACGTCCTTATACGCCTCGTAGCGGCGCCGCATCATCGCCCACAGCGAGCTATCGGGTGCGGTGCCATCCACGGGCACATCGAGCGGGGCAAATGTCAGCGCCGGCGAGTTCGCAAGATTTCCCGGCATCAGGAAGCGGCCGGGCGGCAGCAGGCTCATGGCGAAACGTTCATCGCGGCAGGCGCGCAGATAATCGGTGAACCGCTTTGCAGCCGCCAACGCCGCCTGCTCATTCTCGCGGCCTTCGGGATCAAGCGTCTTGAGATGCTCGTGCCACGGTGTCGCCAGCCGCGCCCGCGGCCCTTCGCGCGACAACGCCAGACTCTCGGCGGACCATTGCTCATAGTTCTTGTTGAGCAGTGGCAGGTCGAGCAGCCATTCTCCGGGGTAGTCGACAATATCCAGCGTCAGCGTGCGGTCGGCGCCATTATGCCGCTGATAGTCGATGACCAAACGTAATTCGCTGATGTCGACGGTCGAATTCGGCCAGCGCCGCCCCTCGATCAGAGTGCGGATGTGGTTCTCATAGTCGAAGCGTGGCACCGCATCGTCGGGCTGCGGTTCCAGCCGGGCGCGGGCAATCCGCCCGGTCGCAAAGGGCTCGAAAACTGGAAAGCGCCCGCCGCGGGTAAGGCCGTGGATCAGCGCGGTGATGAACACGGTCTTGCCGGCGCGCGATAGGCCGGTGACGCCGAGCCGCACCGTCGGATTGAAGAAGCTGTCGCCGTAATCCAAAAGCGTCCGTGCCGACAGGCGCGCTTCCTCAAGGATATCGGAAAAACTCGGGGCCATGCTGGCGTTAAGGAAACCCGGCGGGAGGGGCCAATTGGGCGGGACAATCGTCTGCAAAGTGGCGATTGGCAGGCCAAAATCAAGCTTCATACTTCCGACGCGATTGCGCGCGAGGGAATTGAACGGTTCGTTGACCTCGCGAGACCTATGTCTTATCGCTCCCTGTTGGAACTGGCCGGTTCGACATGAGAATTTTCAGACTGAAGCAACTCGCCTCGAATTCTATCCACGCGGCCGGCGCCGCGTTCTGGAATTACGACCGGGCCGAGCTGATCGCGGATGGTATCGTGCACGTCGTCGGCATCTGCTTTGGGCTCGTCGCCGCGACCGTACTGATCGTGCTGACAGCCGTTTATGCCACCGCGCGCGATGTCGCGGTCGTGTCGGTCTATGTCGCAGGGCTCCTTGCGATGCTGGTGCTGTCGGCAACTTATAATCTGTGGCCGATATCGCGCGCCAAATGGGTGCTGCGGCGTTTCGATCATTCGGCGATCTATATCCTGATCGCGGCGACGTACACGCCCTTCATCATGGAATTGAAGGATAGCTATTTTGCCGTCATGCTTTTGATCGGGGTGTGGTGCGTCGCGATCATTGGCATCATGCTGAAGCTCGCAATGCCGGGCCGCTTCGACCGCCTTGCGGTCGGGCTTTATCTGGCGATGGGCTGGAGCGGACTGATGCTCTATGACGCCGTGGTAAAGAAGTTGCCGGCCATGCCGCTGTGGTTCGTGGTTGCGGGCGGCGTCTTGTATAGTCTGGGCGTGATCTTCCATGCCTGGCAGCGGCTGCGTTTTCAGAACGTGATCTGGCATTGCTTTGTGCTGCTGGGCGCGGCCTGCCACTACACGGCGATCCTCGATCTCGTTCTGACGAGTTGAAGACCGCATAATAAACGGGGAGGGGCCATGCAGGTGGCAGGTAAGGTCGTCGTCGTGACCGGCGGCGGTAACGGCATCGGCAAGGCGTTGTGCGAGGTCTTTCATCGCGCAGGTGCCACCAAGGTGGTGGTTGTCGATCTCGATCATGCCGCCGCAGAAGCCGTCGCGGCCTCGGTCGGCGGCGCGGCGTTCAAATGCGACGTCGGACAGGAGAAGAATATCCTTCACGTGATCGAGGAAACCGAGAAGATGTTCGGTCCGATTGCGCTGTTTTGCTCTAATGCCGGCATCGGCGGCGGCTTCGATCCGTTGTCGGTCAACGCCGGCGGCACCTGCGATGAACCCTGGTCACGCAGCTGGGCGATCCACGTCATGGCCCATGTCTATGCCGCGAGGCATCTGATCCCGCGCATGAAGACGCGGGGCGGCGGCTATTTCCTCAACACGATCTCCGCGGCGGGCCTGCTGTCGCAGGTCGGAAGCCCGGCTTACTCGACCACCAAACACGCTGCCGTTGGTTTTGCGGAAAATCTCGCGATCTCGCACCGGGCCGACGGCATCAAGGTGTCGATCCTGTGCCCCCAAGGGGTCGACACAAACATGCTGCGCTCCATTCCGAAGGGTCCGCAGTCCGGCGACGGCGATCTGACGCCGGAACAGGTGGCGCAGGATGCGCTTCGCGGCATCGAGCAGGAGACGTTCGTGATCCTCCCGCACCCGCAGGTGCTCGGCTACATGCGCAAGAAAACCGAGAATTACGATCGCTGGATCGCGGGGATGGCGAAGATCCAGGCCAAGATGCGGGAAGCGTACGGGAAGTGATGTGGCCCTCATGGTGAGGAGCGCGGCGCGCGCGCTCCGGACGATGCTTCGCATCGCCGGGAGAACATTAGGCCCGCGGCCCATCCTTCGAGACGCGGGCTTGCGCCCGCTCCTTCGGATGAGGTTGTGCGCGTTAGCCCTTCTGCGTGTAGAGTAGCGGGACCGCGGAATCCACCATCACTTCGACCAGGCTGACGCCGTCATGCGCAAGCCCTCGCGTCAGCGCCGGCGTGAGCTGGGATGACTTACTCACCCGCACCGCGTCGCAGCCCATGCCTTCCGCAATCTTCACAAAATCGATGCCCGGCAGCTCAAGCCCGGGCACGTTGCGTACCTGCATCACCTGGCTGAACGAGCGCATCGCGCCGTAGCCGGCATTGTTGATCACCACCACCGTCAGCGGCAGCTTGCGCTGCATTGCGGTCCATAGCGCCTGGATCGAATACATCGCCGAGCCATCGCCGATGAGGCACACGATGCGGCTGCCGGGACGTCCGAGCGACATGCCGACCGCCGCGGGCAGGCTGTAGCCGAGGCCGCCGCTGGCCATGGTGTAAAAACTGTCCTGCCCGCGCATGGGAACGAATTTTTGCATCGCCGGGCGATGCGATGGGGCTTCCTCCAGCAGCACGGCATCATCGGGCATCGCGATCGAGAGCGAATGCAGCAGGAACTCGACAGGGATCGGGTCGGCCGCGGACGGAGCCGACGGCAGCGCGCGGCCAACCGGCATCGCGCGTCTGGTTTCGGGCAGCAAATCGAGCAGCAGCGAAAGTGCCGGCGTCATCGTCGAAATGATGCTGGTGCCCGCGGGCGTCACCGCCGCCGCCGTCGGATCATCGGTGATCTGAAAGATCGTAGTCACGCCATCGAAGATCGAGGCGTGGCCTTCGACGTGGAAGGTGAACACCGGCGCGCCGATCACGAGTACGAGGTCATGATCGCGTAGCGCCTCCGAGAGCTGCCCTGGCGAGGCATGCAGGAAACCGGCAAACTGGGGATGCCGTTCCGGGAACGAGCAGCGCGCCGAGAACGGGCTGACCCAGACCGCGGCCTTTGCTTTCTCCGCGACCTGCACCATCAGCTCGACGGCTTGGGCTCGATCGATGCCGGGGCCGACGACGAGGGCAGGGCGCTTGCTCTCCGACAGCGCCTTGACCAATGCCGTCATGGCGGTCCGGTCAGGCCCGAGCTCGCGGCTGACCTTGCGCGCTTCGATTGGCTGCGTCGGGCGCGTCCAGTCGTCGATCGGTACGGAGACAAAAGTCGGCCCGCAGGGCGGCTGCATCGCCACGTAGTAGGCACGGGCGATCGCCGCCGGCACGTCTTCAGGTCGCGCCGGCTCGACGCTGTACTTCACATAGGGCCGTGGAAATTCCGATGCGCGCTCGGCGTAGAGGAAAGCCTGCAGCGGCAGGATCGAGCGCGCCTGCTGGCCCGCGGTAATCACCAGCGGCGTCTGGTTGCGATGCGCGGTGTAGATGTTGCCGAGCGCATTGCCGACGCCGGCGGCGGAATGCAGATTGACGAAGCCGGCGTTGCGAGTGGCCTGCGCGTAGCCGTCGGCCATGCCGATCACGGAGGCCTCCTGCAGGCCCAGCACATAGTCGATGTCGTCAGGCCAGTCGCTCAGAAACGGCAGCTCCGTCGAGCCGGGATTGCCGAACACCTTTTTGATGCCGAAGGCGCGCAGCAGGCCGAAGGTGGCGTCCTTGACGCTGATCGACGCGCTGGTGCTTTTTGCGGATTTGCGGTTCACCAGACGGCAGTACCCTTCATCGTCGGCTGTCCCTGCGAATTCGCCGTCCACAGCTCCATGCTGGCAGCATTGTCGTTGGCATTGATCGAGAACTCGCTGCCTTCGAACAACGGCTGCACGCCGCGATAGCTGAATTTCTTCGGCGCGCCGCCGCCATGGAGCTTTGCGGCAAGCTCGACTATCAGCGCTGCCTGCAGCGGGCCGTGAAAGATCAGGCCGGGATAGCCCTCGACCTTGGTAACGTAGTCGCGATCGTAGTGGATGCGATGGCCGTTGAAAGTCAGCGCCGAGTAGCGAAACAGCAGCACGGGATCGGCCATGTGGGTTTCGCGGTGTTTTGCAACAGGCGGCGGCGATGCCGGCTTGGCCGAGGCGACCGGCTGCGCGCTCGAAATGTCTCGATAGACGATATCCTGCCGCTCGCGGATCGCGGTGCCGCGCGGCGTCGTGACCGTGTGTTCGACGGAGACGAAGCACAGCACACCAGTGCTGCCGGTCTTCATCGTTACATCTGAGATGCGCGACGTGCGCTTGGCCTCATCTCCGACGCGCAGCGAGTCGAGGAATTCCAACTCACCGCCCGCCCACATCCGGCGCGGCAGCGGTACCGGCGGCAGGAAGCCGCCGCGCGTGGGGTGGCCGTCCGGACCCAATTGCGACATCGGAAATACCGGCTGCGCCAGGCACCAGTGCACCGTCCATGGCGCCGGATCACCTGCTTTGGGCTCGCCGATCTCCTGGAACAACGTCGCGCGCAAGCCCTTCACCAGCTGCGCGGTGACGACGTCGGACGCCTCTGTGGTGCGGCCGATCCATTGGCGCAAATGATCAAGGTCAAGTTTTTCGGCGATTGCTTCGGTCATGACGATTTGATCCGAGCGCGGGGAGTTTTGGGAAGTTCGGTATGGTCGCCAACTCCCGGCACGGCGCCGTATTTCCGCGGCTGGCCGACGAAGATCGCCGCAGGCGCCGGATAGGTTAGCAGTCCGTTCGGCGTATCTACCTCGATGCGGCGCAGGTGCGGGTGAGTGGCAAGATCGGCCATGGTATTGACCTCGGCAAATGCGATATCGGCATCCTCCAAGCGCTTCAACAGCTCTTCGCGCGTCATCGCCGCAAAACTGTCGCCGACAGTTTTGTCGGTAAGCGCGCGGTTACGAACCCGTTCGACCATGTTGGCAAATCTGGGATCGTTCGGCAGGTCGGGCTTGTCAAGCACGTCCCCGCAGAGCTTTTTCCATTCGCGCTCGCTCTGGATCGAGATCAGGATGTCCTTTCCGTCCCTGGAGCGGAACACGCCGTAGGGAGCGATCGAGGGATGGGCGAGTCCCATGCGCTTTGGTGGATTGCCGGCTTCCGAATTGAGCAGCGGCACCGCCAGCCAGTCGGCCATCACGTCGAACATCGAGATGCGGATGTCAGCGCCCTTGCCTGTGCGTCCCCGCGCGATCAGCGCTTCGAGGATGGAAGCATGCGCGGTGGCGCCGGTGGCGATATCGACGATCGACACGCCGACGCGGGAAGGTCCTTCCGGTCCGCCGGTGATCGAGGCCAGGCCGCTCTCGGCCTGGATCAGGAGATCGTAGGCCTTCCGATGCGCGTACGGTCCGTCATCGCCATAGCCTGTGATGGTGCAGCAGATCAGCGCCGGATAGTCTTTACGCAGGCGCTCCAGCGAAAACCCGAGCTTGTCCATCGAGCCGGGCTTGAGGTTTTGCAGCAACACATCGGCGCTCGCGATCAGTTCTTCGAGCTCTGCGCGCCCTTCCCTGGTCGCGAGATCGACCACGACAGAGTCCTTGCCGCGATTGAGCCACACAAAGTAGCTGCTCTGGCCCTTGGCGACGGCATCGTAGCCGCGGGCAAAATCGCCTTCAGGCCGCTCCACCTTAATGACGTGAGCACCGGCATCCGCGAGCCGCGAGCTGCAGAACGGTGCGGCGACCGCCTGTTCGACGGCAATGACGATCAGTCCCTCAAGCGGCAGCATGTCTTGTTCTCAGTAGGAGCGCGGCATGCCGAGCACATGCTCGGCCACGAACGACAAAATGAGATTGGTCGAAATCGGCGCGACCTGGTAGAGCCGGGTTTCGCGGAACTTGCGCTCGACGTCATATTCTTCCGCGAAGCCAAAGCCGCCATGGGTCTGCACGCAGGCATTTGCCGCTTCCCAGGAGGCGTCGGCCGCCAGCATCTTGGCCATATTGGCCTCGGCGCCGCAATCGAGCCCCGCCTCATATTTGCGGGTGGCTTCCCGCACCATCAGTTCGGCTGCCCGCATCGAAGCGTAAGCCTTGGCGATCGGGAACTGGATTCCTTGATTCTGGCCGATCGGGCGGCCGAACACCGCACGGTCCTTGGCATAGGCGGTGGCTTTGGCAATGAACCATTTGGCGTCGCCGATGCATTCGGCCGCGATCAGGATACGCTCGGCATTCATGCCGGAGAGGATGTAACGAAAGCCCTTGCCTTCCTCGCCGATCAGATTTTCCGCTGGCACGCGCATGTCCGTGAAAAACACCTCCGTGGTGGCATGGTTCATCATGGTGCGGATCGGACGGATCTCCAGCCCCTTGCCCTTCACCTCCCGCATGTCGACGATGAAGACGGACAAGCCATCGGTGCGCTTCTTGGCTTTCTCCTTCGGCGTGGTGCGCGCCAGCAGGATCATCAGGTCGGAATGCTCGGCGCGGCTGGTCCATATCTTCTGGCCGTTGACGATGTAACCGTCATTGCCCTCGCGTTTGGCAAACGTCTTCAGCGACGAGGTATCGGTGCCGCTGGTCGGCTCGGTGACGCCGAACGCCTGCAGGCGCAATTCGCCGCTCGCAATCTTCGGCAGCCATTTCGATTTCTGTTCGTCGCTGCCGTGCCGCAGCAGCGTGCCCATGGTGTACATCTGCGCGTGGCAGCCGCCGCCGTTGCAGCCGGCGCGCTGGATTTCCTCGAGGATCGCCGCCGCCGCGGACAGTTTCAGCCCGGCGCCGCCATATTCCTCGGGGATCAATACCGAGAGATAGCCAGCCCGCGTCAGCGCATCGACGAATTCGCTGGGATACTTCATCTCGCGATCGAGCTTGCGCCAGTATTCGCCGGGAAACTGGGCGCAGAGTTTAGCCACCGCGTCGCGGATGTCGGAATGTTCGTCTTGTTGTTCTTGTGCGGTCATCTCGGTTACCGGCGTTCGCGTTGCGTCGATGGTGATTGCTGATTTGCTTGCAGTTGTGAAACGCCCGCGAACTCCCTATGCTTATTTGTTATAGCGTATGAACCTGCATTCCAAGATTGGCAAGCATGGATTTCCGCCAGCTTAGGACGTTTACCTGCGTTGCGGAACTCGGGAGCCTGAGCAAGGCCTCCGATACATTGCGCATTGCTCAGCCAGCGCTCAGCCGTCAAATCAAGCTGCTCGAGCATGAACTGCGGGCCGAACTGTTCACCCGCAATGGCCGCGGCATGGTGCTGACCGACGCCGGCCGCCTTCTGCTCGCCAGGACGGCCGGCATCGTACGGCAGATCGATCAGATTCGAGATGATATCCAGTCCTCGGAGGGGCCGCCGTCGGGACGCGTG
>JBJMTR010000093.1:0-2175 GCA_045811565.1 Bradyrhizobium sp. | reverse complement strand
CGGCACGCTGGAAGCCGCCCGCGTCAACGTCGGTCGCGACGGCGTCACGCCGCCGATGTGACTTGCTTTTTCCCTCTCCCCTTGTGGGAGAGGGAAGCGAAGAAGCCAGAAGTACGAAAGAGATCGCCTCACACCGCCAACACGTTTTCGTCGATCTCGGCGATGGTGTTGACGCCGCACAGCCCCATCGTCGTCGTGAGTTCTTTCGCCAGCACATTGATGGCTTCGGCGACCCCGGCCTGGCCGCCGGCACCTAATCCGTAGGCATAAGCGCGGCCGATCATGCACGACTTGGCGCCGAGCGCGAGCGCGCGCATCACGTCCTGGCCGGAGCGGATGCCGCCGTCGAACATGATCTCGATCTGCGAGCCGACGGCATCGGCAATCTCCGGCAGAACGGCGATCGTCGACGGCGCGCCGTCGAGCTGCCGGCCGCCATGGTTGGAAACCACCAGCGCCTGCGCCCCGGTCTTGGCGGCGATTTCCGCGTCCTCGACATCCAAAATGCCTTTGAGGATCAGCTTGCCCGGCCAGATGCTGCGGATCCAGTCGATATCCTTCCAGCTCAGCGTGGTGTCGAATTGCGAATTGATCCAGCTCGACAGTGCGGTGATGTCCTCGCTGACTTTGAGATGGCCGGCGAGATTGCCGAAGGTGCGGCGCTTGCCGCGCAGCACCCCGGCCACCCAGGCCGGCTTGGTCGCGAAATCGAACAACTTTGACAACGACCATTCCGGGGGCACCGTCATGCCGTTCTTGATGTCGGCATGGCGCTGCCCGATCACCTGCAGGTCGACGGTCAGCACCAGCGCGCTGCATTTGGCCGCGATCGCCCGCTCGATCAGCGATTTGATGAAGCCGCGATCCTTCATCACATAGAGCTGGAACCAGAACGGCTTGTCGACGGCGGCTGCGATATCCTCGATCGAGCAGATCGACATCGTGCTTTGCGTGAACGGAATGCCGGCCGCCTGGGCGGCGCGGCAGGCGTGAATCTCCCCGTCGCCATGCTGCATCCCCAGCAGCCCGACCGGCGCCAGGATCAGCGGCATCGCGGCGGGCTCGCCGAGGATCTTGGTCGAGAGATCGCGTTTGGAGACGTCGACCAGGACGCGCTGGCGGAATTTGATCTCCTGCAGATCGGCGTGGTTGGCGCGCAGCGTGTCCTCGGAATAGGAGCCGCGATCCGCGTAATCGAAAAACGCCTTTGGCACGCGGCGCTTGTGCAACTGACGCAAATCCTCGATGCAGGTGATGTGCTTCATGTAAGTTCCCGCAGCCCCTTCTTGTATTTCTTGGCTTTGTCGTCATCTAGCATGGTTGGTTCGTCAGCCAAATCCGCACGCGGTACGGGCCCGTGCCAGCCGGAGGACATCCCATGACCGGACCACGTTCCGATCGCAAGGACGTTAAGGACGCGGAAAAGCGCCTGCTGGACGATGCCCTGGACGAGGGGCTGGAGGAGACCTTCCCGGCTTCCGATCCCGTGAGCGTCACCCAGCCGCCGCCCAGCAAGGGGGATCTCCACATCAAACGAAAGGATTAATCGTGACCGGTGGCACATAATGCGTGGATTAACAGTATGTTAGCTGCGAACGCCGGATTGAAGCTCGTTAATTGGTATTCATTTTTTTGAAGCCATTTTAGCCCAAAAGGCAGTATAACCCCTTGCACGCCAGGATAGCGGGCTCTTAGGGCTTCTTGAATGGCTTGAGAAGCTCTCGCTGGGGGTCACATGAGCCGCAAATATTTCGGTACCGACGGGATTCGGGGCCGTGCCAATGGTTTGATTACGCCTGAGCTCGCGCTCAAGGTTGGGCAGGCGGCCGGACTGGTGTTTCAGCGCGGCGATCACCGCCATCGCGTCGTCATCGGCAAGGATACGCGGCTTTCCGGTTACATGATCGAATACGCCATGGTGGCCGGCTTTACCTCGGTCGGCATGGACGTGCTGCTGCTCGGCCCGATGCCGACGCCGGCGGTGGCGATGCTCACGAAGTCGATGCGCGCCGATCTCGGTGTGATGATTTCCGCTTCGCATAATCTGTTCGAGGACAACGGCATCAAGTTGTTCGGCCCGCAGGGCTTCAAACTGTCCGATGACGTCGAAAAGCAGATCGAGCAATTGCTCGACGAGCCGATCGAACGCCGCCTGGCACAGAGCGCCAGCCTCGG
>JBJMTR010000092.1:0-14371 GCA_045811565.1 Bradyrhizobium sp. | reverse complement strand
TCTTCCAGGCTCGGAATGTTCAACGTCTTGAGATCGGCGCCGGCGAGACCCGGCATGGTCCATTGCATCAGGAGATAAGTGAAATCGGCCATGGGATCGCCGAGCGTCGACAGCTCCCAGTCCAGCACCGCCTGCACGCGTGGTTCGGTCGCATGGAAAATCATGTTGTCGAGGCGATAGTCGCCGTGGACGATCGAAACACGCTCCTGCTGCGGCACGGTTTTCGGCAACCACTCCGCCACCTTCTCGAATTCCGGAATGTGCTGCGTCTCGGACGCGCGGTATTGCTTGGTCCAGCGATCGATCTGGCGCGCAAAATAATTGCCGGACTTGCCGAAATCGCCGAGCCCGATTGCCTGCGGATCAAAGATGTGGAGTTTAGCAAGCGTCTCGATTTTGCTGGTGAAGATCTTGCGTCGATCCACCGGCGTCTGGCCCGGCAGCGTCGGATCCCAGAACACCCGTCCGTCTTCCATCGACATGATGTAGAAGGCTGCGCCGATCACGCTATCGTCAGTACACAGCGCGTAGGCTTTCGCGACCGGAAAACCCTGTTTCCCGAGCGCAGCAATCACGCGGAATTCGCGATCGACCGCATGCGCCGACGGCAGCAATTTGCCGAACGGCTTCCGGCGCATCACGTAGGATCGGCCGGGCGTATCTAGCCGGTAGGTGGGATTGGATTGGCCACCTTTGAACTGCAGGACCATCAGCGGACCCTGATAGCCCTCGACGTTTTCTTTCATCCAGCCGTGGAGGCGGACTTCATCGATCCGATGCCGCTCCTCGACCTCTTTGGTGCCCGAAAATTCTTCGTCTTTCCTGACGCCGTCCGCCACGATGACGCTCCCTGAGATTTCTTAGTTTCCTTTGGGGAGCGCCATCTTTAGCCGCTCCCGTTACTGCGTAGCGTTTGCATACTTCCGAAGTTCAAGTCTGGCAATGGCGCGGTTATGCACCTCGTCCGGACCATCAGCCAGGCGCATGGTGCGCATGGAAGCATAGTCACGCGCCAGACCGGCATCGTCGGAGACGCCGGCTCCGCCGAAGGCCTGGATGGCGTTGTCGATGATCTTCAGCGCCATGTTGGGCGCCGCGACCTTGATCATGGCGATTTCGAGCTGCGCGGTCTTGTTGCCGACCTTATCCATCATGTCGGCGGCCTTGAGACACAGCAGGCGATTCATCTCGATATCGGTGCGGGCTTCGGCGATGCGCTGTTCCCAGATCGAATGCTCGATGATCTTCTTGCCGAACGCGGTGCGCGACGACAGCCGCTTCACCATCTTCTCCAGCGCCTCTTCGGCCTTGCCGATGGTGCGCATGCAGTGATGGATGCGGCCCGGACCGAGACGGCCCTGCGCGATCTCAAAGCCCCGGCCCTCGCCGAGCAGGATATTTTCCTTGGGAACGCGGACGTTCTCGAGCAGCACCTGCGCGTGGCCGTGCGGCGCATCGTCGAAACCGAACACCGGCAGCATTTTTTCCACCTTGATGCCGGGAGTATCGAGCGGAACAATGATCTGCGACTGCTGCTGGTGACGCGCCGCTTTCTGATCGGTCTTGCCCATCAGAATCGCCACCTTGCAGCGGGGATCGCCGACGCCGGACGACCACCATTTGCGGCCGTTGATCACGTAATGATCGCCATCCTTGTCGATGCGCGTTTCAATATTGGTGGCATCGGACGACGCAACCGCCGGTTCGGTCATCAGGAAGGCAGAGCGGATTTCGCCGTCCATCAGCGGGCGCAGCCATTTGCGCTTCTGCTCTTTGTTGGCGTAGCGCATGAACACTTCCATGTTCCCGGTATCGGGCGCGGAACAGTTGAACACTTCAGAGGCCCAGCCGATGCGACCCATCTCTTCAGCGAGCGGCGCGTATTCCAGGTTGGTCAATCCCGCCCCGCGGAATTCATCGTCCTCATGCGCATTCGGCGGCATGAACATGTTCCATAGGCCTTCGGCCTTCGCCTTCTTCTTTAACTCCTCCAGGATCGGGATGACCTTCCAGCGCGGACCCTCTTCGTCCTGCGTCTTGTAGATCGGCACCGCGGGCCGGACGTGGGTGTTCATGAACGACTGCACGCGATTGAGCCATTCTTTCTGGCGGTCTGACATGTTGAAGTCCATCGGACGCTCCTCACCTTCGTTTTGAAACTTCGGCCGCACTGTCTGCCCGCCGCCCGCCCGCCGCAACACATATCGCGAGTGGCCAGAACCGCGGCGCGGCATAAGACGATTGACATTTCCGGCCGTTCAAACGATAGTTTCATACAATTGTTTGAATTGCAACTCCCCAATCGGGGGTGACCCAATGGCGAGTGATCAGACCCGGACTGCCATTCTTGCCGCCGCCGAGCGGCTTTATGCCGATCGCGGCTTCGGCGACGTGACGCTGCGTGACATCGTCGCCGCGGCCGATGTCAATCTTGCGGCGGTGAATTATCATTTCGGTTCCAAGGACGAGTTGATCGCGGAACTGTTCGTCACCCGCAGCATCGCCACCAACCGCGAGCGGCTCAACGAATTGAAGGCAGCGGAAGAAAAAGGTGGCGGACGTGCCGCGATCGACGAAATCCTGCGCGCACTGGTCGGACCGACCTTGCGTGGCTGCTTGGGCCCCGATCGCGAAGGCTCGACGGCGGCGCGTTTCATGATCCGCGCCTCAATCGAGTCGGTGCCGCCGATCCGCCGCATCAAGAACCGCGAGATCGATCATTTGCGCAAATTCGCCATGGCGATGCGCCGCTCAATGCCGGGACGTGACGAGATCGAGCTCTATTGGGGCCTGCATTTCGCGCTCGCCATGGCGCACCACACCATCCGCGAAAAAGAGCGACTGACCAAGCTGTCGGAAGGAAAATGCGATCTCAACGACGTCGCCGGGATCATCGATCGCGTGGTGGCGGTGTCGGTGATGGCGCTGACCGCGGGCGTCCCGAGCGGCAAAGCCGCAGCGCGCGCGGCCGCCGCTTCCGTCAAATGATCCCTTGGCTCTTCAGCGCCTCGACCTTGTTCTCGTCATAGCCAATCGACGCGAGCACATCCTTGGTGTTGGCACCGAGCAGTGGCGGCGCGCGATAATCCTTCACCGGTGTGCCGGAGAAGGTGATGGGATTGCGGATCAGCGACAGCGCATGTTCGAAGGGGTGATCGACCTTGATCTCCATGCCGCGCGAGCAGACATGCGGATCGGCAAATACTTGCGCGAAATCGTTGACGGGACCGCAGGGCACGCCGGCCTTCTCCAGCTCCTCCAGCCAGTAGGCCACCGGCTTCTTCAAAAACAGGCCGGCGAAGATCGCCATGATCTCCTTGCCATGCACGACGCGGTCGTTGTTCTTGACGAACTTCGGATCGCTCGCGAGTTCCGGCTCGCCGAGCACGCCGCAGGTGCGCGAAAACTGCCCGTCGTTGCCGACCACCAGCATCAGTTCGCCGTCGGTGCAGCGGAAGACGCCGGCAGGCATGCCGCCATTACCCCAGGTGCCGCGCCGCGGCGGCGTCTTGCCATTGACGAGATAGATCTGCGCGTAATGCGACAGCGAGGCGATCACGGTGTCGAGCAGGCAGACGTCGATATGCTGCCCCTCCCCGCCATTGGCGTTGCGATGATAGAGCGCGGCCAAAATGCCGATCGAGGTGTTCATGCCGGTCATGTAGTCGACGATGGAGGGGCCGACCTTCATCGGCCCCGCGCCCGGCTCGCCATCGATGTGGCCGGTGACGCTCATCAAGCCCCGCCCATCGCCTGGAAAATCGCATCATAACCTGCGCGCGGCGCGTACGGTCCGGTCTGGCCAAAGCCAGTCACCGAGCAATAGATGATGCCGGGATTGATCGCCTTGATCGATTCATAATCGAGCCCGTAGCGCTTGAGATCGCCGACTTTGTAGTTCTCCATAAAGACGTCGCAGGATTTGGCGAGATCGCGGATGATTTCCTGGCCTTCAGGCTTGGCGATATTGACGGTAACCGATTTCTTGTTGCGATTGGCGCAAAGATAGAACGAGTTGTTGTTGTTCTCCTTGCCTTCGGGGTCGACGAGATAAGGCGGACCGAAGGCGCGCGCGTCATCGCCGCCGCCGGGACGTTCGATCTTGATCACCTCGGCGCCGAGATCGGCCAGCATCTGCGCCGACAACGGCCCCGCGAGCACGCGCGTCAGGTCGAGAATCTTGATGCCCGAGAGTGGCAGTGCCGACATGAAGCTTTCCTCCGAAACCTTTTGCTCTTTTCGCACGGGCGCGCGGTGCGATCGGAGAGCGGATACACTATTTTCCAGCGCCGAGCCCTGCGTTGCAGGCATGAAGCTATCCGGTGCCGATCAGGCGAGAGCCAGCAGATGCTCCGATGATCTCAATGGATAGGGAGCCTGTGCCAGCTATCAAGCTCCCGCCGTGAACGACAGCCAAGAGGTGCAGCCGATTGACATGGACCATACGATGGTCCATTTATATGGACCGTCTAATGATCCAAAACAGGGAAAGCCATGCGAATTCCCGTTAGCGAGGCAAAGGGACAATTGACCGAACTGGTGCGCCGGGCCGAAGCGGGGGACGAAGTCGTCCTCACCCGTCACGGACACGCGGCGGTGCGGCTCGTTCCGGTCAGGGCAGCGCCGGACCGGAAGGCACGGCGCGCATTGCTTGAAGCCGCGCGCGCGAGCGGCGCAGCCAAGGCGACCGCCGGGCCAGGCGCCGCAAGGAGCCAGGACTTCCTTTACAGCGATGACGGTCTGCCAGGGTGATTGCCGTCGATACATCCGCGCTGATGGCCATCGTGCTCGACGAGACGGAGGCCAGCGCCTGCATCGCAGTGCTTGAAGCGCAAGACGATATCCTGATCTCGGCTGCGACCATCGCCGAAGCATTGATCGTCGCCGCGCGCCGCAACGTCCGCGAGGAGATGGAAAACCTGATCGATGGCCTCGGCTTCAATGCCGTAGCGATGACCCCGGCCTCAGCGCGACGGATTGCGCTCGCCTATGCCCAATGGGGAAAAGGCATTCACGCTGCAGGGCTGAATTTCGGTGATTGCTTCGCGTACGAGGTTGCAAAAGAGCACGACTGCCCCCTGCTCTACGTTGGCGGCGATTTCGCCAAGACCGACATCAAGGGCGTTCTGTGAGATAACGGCACACGCGTTGTGTGAACGATGCAAATGGTGTGTACCGCTTAGACTGTGACCACGATGGGGCTCGTGCTGGTCTAAAATCGGCGCTGAAAGGCGCTCAATTCTGCGCCTGGCATCATCAAATCGACCGGTATTCGTCACGAATAGGAAACTTAATCTTGCTGTTCGGAGCTTGTCGAACATTAGCCGAACATGTGCTGCATTTCATGTGCCGGGCGTGTGACACAGAGCAATCGGAAACCCGACAGAAACGAACGGCGGAATCGTTGGAAATGCCCGGCAATACTTGGTTTTTAGCGAAGCGCGATTGAAACTGCCTGCGGCACACGAAATAGATCGAAAATCGCAGCTCACTCGTTATTTGGAGCGGGTGAAGGGAATCGAACCCTCGTATTCAGCTTGGAAGGCTGCTGCTCTACCATTGAGCTACACCCGCATGCCCGCGATCAACTATCACGCCACGCGGGCGGCCTCAACCGCCTGCGTGCGCCTTGCCCGCTTTGCCAACAGCCCTTGTTCCGCCGGCGTTGTCAGCCGGGCCCTTAACACCGGCAGATTCGCCGCATATGTTGCCGTTTCCACCAACAACGAAAGGAGGTGATCCAGTGTCTTGTATCAAGCGCTGTCACCTCGCTGGGATCGCCCGCTAAGCTCACTTCAAGGCTTGGCATCGGGGCGTTCTCAGCCCTGGACCAGCGAGCACAAATGTTAGGGCGCGACGGGAGCTATCCCGCCGCGCCTTTTGTTTTTCATGCCGACCTGGAGAGTGCCGCGATCAGAAGCCGCAGGAATTGACCAAGTGCCGACGCGGGCCGCGGCAATTCTCGACGACGCGCTCGCGTCCGTTGACGGCAGAGCTGCCGTAACGAAAGGACTTGTCGGGATTTGCCCGCGCCAAACGTCCTGCGAGTGGACTTGATCTCATCCTGGGCTCAGCCACCCGACAAAGAGAGGTACCGATGCTTTACGCTGTCCTTGCCTATCACGACGAAGACCACGTCACGTCCTGGACGCCCGAGCAGGATGCGGCGCTCATGGCCGATCTCAATCGGGTCCATGACCGGTTGACGAAAGAGCGTCGCCTCGGGCCGGCGGCGCGATTGGGTGCCACTAAAAAGGCGCGTACGTTACGCGGTCCGGGCGCCGGACTTGTCATCGACGGTCCGTTTGCCGAGACAAAGGAGCAGCTGTTGGGATTCTATGTCATCGACTGCGCCACGGAAGATGCCGCAATCGAGGCCATCCGCGACCTACGTGGGGCCAATCCAAGCGCGGTTTACGAAATCCGCCCAATCACGCTCTATCTGCCGGGCACAGCTTTCCCGCTGACGGAAGCTGCGACCGACAATAAGTAGCAGCGTCGATCGTGCTGTGGTCGAAAGATGTTGATCATCCCGCCCACCAGACGCCGCAACAGCGGAGATCGTGACAGCGGCAAGAGACCGACACGCGACCCAAACTGCAGCCAACCTGAATGACCCGCGTAATCGTTCGTTAGCCATAGCTCCTGTTCTGCCTTGTCGGATAACTGTTCTTTACCTGGTTACCGTGCCAATGGAACCGTTCTCTATCCGCCCTCCATTCCTCTGGTCACAAGCCGAAAAGACTGGAGTTCTACTATCGCTAGAAACACTGGACATCATGCAGCCCTTGGCCGACGAAATCGATCAGTCTATCGGGCGCTTCACCGAAGGGCGGGGGCTTGGCAATTGCTCTTTCGCGCTGACTTTTCCGGCCGACCTGGAATTCGCTTTCGGCAACGAAACGACGCAGGATCGAGTCAGCGAACTGCGTCTCACGATTCCGGTCGGTATGTTATTTTACTATGCCACTGCCGTTACCGATCCCGTTTTCGTTGCCGATCTCGGATGGGGTGGAGTTGGCCTGCGCTTGCTCGGAGCACCGCTGCTGATGCTTGCACCCGCCATCGCGCCGAGATTGACGAGTGTCGCGCGAGAGCGGTTGGTCGCCGTTTCAGCAATCACCGCGCTGCTGGTTCTCACATTGGTTTCGGTCGCCTCCGATTCGCCGTCCGCACCTTTTTCCTACGCGACGGTGTGCCTCGCTTTGATCTATGCCAACACGACATTCCCACTGCGTTTTCATCACGCTTGCCTGACGACGGCGATCTGTTGCGCCGCGGTTATCGTGGCGATCTGCACCAACCATCACCTTGCGAAAGGCATGATGTTCGCCCTCGGCCTTCAGGCCGTCGTTGCGAGCCTCTTCAGCTTGATTGCAAACTACCGGATCGAGCGAAGCCTGCGATTGAACTATCTGCTTGCCGCGAAAGAACGGCAGCGACTGGTCGATCTGTCAGCAGATCGCGAGGTGCTTACGGCATTGTCGCAGACTGACAGATTGACCGGCCTTGCAAATCGGGTCCAGTGGGAGTTGCGGTCGGCGGCCTTGCTTGGAGACGCGTCAAATCGCGGCCTGCCGGTCGGATTGCTGATGATCGATGTGGACTATTTCAAGCGCTACAATGATCACTATGGTCACAACGTCGGGGACGTTTGTCTGCAGACCATTGCCAACGCCTTATCAGGGGCTCTTCGGAAGGACGATCTTGCCGTTCGCTATGGTGGCGAAGAATTTATCGTCCTGCTTCCAAACGTGACGGCCGAAAAAGCTAACGCAATCGCTCAACATCTTCGCCGTGCCGTTGCAGTGTGTGGACTGGAGCATGCAAGTCGCGACGACGGCATTCGTATCGTGACCATCAGTATTGGTGTCGCCCATTCAACAGTGGGGGACGGTTCGACGATCGCCGAATGGCTGGAAAAAGCGGATCGAGCTCTCTACGTCGCAAAGGACCTTGGTAGAAACCGGGTTGAGGTGCTGCGCCCGGTAGCCGCCTAAATTATGGTGCGAATGTTGGCTGCGGCCCGCGGAGCCTGTGCGCAATCTAATGCGGCTTGCCCAGCCGTAGCTCGCGGACACGACGCCCGCCTTCGCCTAAGGCTTCGGCGTGGCAACCTTGCTCGCTCGCGAGCGAAGGCTGGTGGGGGAGGAAGGACTCGAACCTTCGAAGCCATACGGCGGCTGATTTACAGTCAGCTCCCTTTGCCACTCGGGACACTCCCCCGTCCGACAGCGTCAAAGCCGCCCGCGAGTGGCGGCGGACAGGATCATGAATGACGCTGATAACCACGGACCCGGTCACGGGTGCGCGGCTGGCGCGTTTATGGGCGAAGGGCGATGGCAAAGTCAACCAAGGCACGCGCCAATTGGCATCCTTTTGCCGACCAAATTGCCATAAACCGGAACCCGTGACAAAAGCCTTCCATGAGCGATCGCGACCGAAAACCGCAGTTCCGGCGTGGACCCGGGAAGCCCTTCGAAAAGGGCCGAAAACCCGCCCGCCCGCCGCTCTGGCACGATCGCGAGGCCGCCGCGGACGCGCCGGTGATTCTCTACGGCTGGCACACGGTTTCGGCAGCGCTTGCCAACCCGCAGCGGCAGATCCGCAAACTGCTGTTGACCGAAAACGCCGCCCGCAGGCTCGCGGAGGAACGCATCGACACCCGCGTCACCCCGGAAATCGTCCGGCCGAACGCGATCGATCAGCGGCTCGGCCCCGATGCCGTGCACCAGGGCCTGTTGGCCGAGGCCGATCCCCTGCCCTCGCCGGACATCGATACGCTTCAGCAGGACGGCATCGTGCTAGTGCTCGACCAGATCACCGATCCGCACAACGTCGGCGCCATCCTGCGCTCAGCGGCTGCGTTCGCGGTCAAGGCGATCGTCACCACGGCGCGGCACAGCCCGGAAGCCACCGGCGTGCTGGCGAAATCAGCGTCCGGCGCGCTGGAATTGGTGCCGCTGGTGACCGTGCAGAATCTCGCCCGTGCGCTGGCCGCGCTGAACGATCGCGGCTTCATGACTGTCGGCCTCGACAGCCAGGGCTCCGAGGATCTTGGGAAAGTCGACTTGCAGCAGCCACTGGCGCTGGTGCTCGGCGCTGAAGGCAAAGGCCTGCGGCAATTGACGCGCGAGACCTGCAGCGTAGTGGCGCGGCTCGACATGCCCGGCGACATCAAGAGCCTCAACGTCTCGAATGCCGCAGTGCTGGCGCTCTACATCGGCGCCAGCCGGCTCGGCCTGATGTCGTGATCAAAAACAACGCCCGCTCACATGACACGAACGGGCGCTGAAGCCTTCAATAAACTATCGGATCAGTAATAGCGGCGCAGGACGCGTCGCCCATGCTGGTAGGGAGCGTAGCGCCGCGCGTAGCCATAGCGATAGTTCAGGCGCGGCACGGCGCTTTCCCGATAGGTCGGGAGCGGCGCCCAGTTACCCGGACCGGTATAGGTCGGACCCTGATTGACGTAGTAATATTGATGCAGCGGATCGGGCAGCCGCTCGTGGACCCAGCCGCAACCGGCGTAGCAGGAAGAATAGACTGGCGCCGGCGAGACATAGATCTGCGGCTGGACGCAGGGGCCATAACCGCACGCCATTGCCGGTGCAGCGGCCATCATGGCAATTGCCGCGGCCATTCCTGAAATCATTTGACGCATTAATCTCTCCTGTAGTGTTCTCTTCTGGGGCGTGTGCTTTTCGAAGCTCCTGGAAATTTCGCGGAGATTATCTTGGAATCCTGCGATCTCTTCGGTAAGGCGCGAACGCGTCGCCTTGTGGCGCATAGATGATCGGTGGCGGATTGATCGGCACGTCCGACTGCGCCGGCAGCGGCATCGATTGCGCCGACCACGACTGGTGATAACTCTCGGCCGGCTGGGGCAATCTTCGGCCCGGCCGCGGTTCGATCTCCAGGCGCCCATAGCCAGGCATGTGCCCCGCGCTTGGATAATAGTGGCCGACATGCGGATCGGGATCGATATAGCGGCCACCATAGATGGTCGGCTGCACCTGCTCGTTCTTGCCAAGGCCCCATTCGCCTTCGATCACCGCATAGGATGCGTCGATGCCGTTAATGATGATGGGCACGCCGGCACGGTAGGGAACGACGATGTCGAAGCCGCCGCCGGCGAAGGCCGTCGATGTCATCGCCGCCAAAATCGCCACTGTTACGCGGACGCACATGGATTGGGGTCCCGCTTTCCAGGTCGCAGCTTAGCCCAATGCAGGGCCCCAACGGTTAAGGCGGCGGGCCAAACTGCCGGTAAGCCTAACGGGTAAGCATCTTGACTCGTTCAATTGCGAAACAACGCGATCAGCAAACGTTAATATGACAAGCCGCAAGCGGATCTCGGTTCACGCGAACAGCGTTTCGACAATCGTGTTGATGCCGATCGCGACAGTGGTGAGTCCCACCACCCCTTGCAGGCCGCGATTGGCCCAGGTGAACCAGCGCGCGGAGGCCGCGAGCGGCACCGCGATCACCATCGACAGCGCGCCCATGCCGATCATCGAGCCGATCCCGAACAGGGCGACATAGCCAAGCCCGGCCGCCGGACTGGAAGCCTGCGACACTGTCAGTACCAAAAGCGCCGCGGAGCCGGCCATGCCGTGCATCAGCCCCACCAGCAACGTCCGCCAGCGGAAGGCGTGTTCATGGATATGCGCGGCGCGGTCATGCGGTGTGATTTCGCCGGCATGGCTGTGGGCGTGAAAATGCACCGTGCCGTCGCCATGGCCGTGCCGGTGAAAATGCACGCGGTCGCGCCACAGCCGCCACAATACATGCGCTCCCAAGCCGACCAGCATGATGCCGACGGCGGCCTCGATCGGCTGGGCGATCGTTTCAGGGATGGCGTGGCCGAGCAAAATGGCGGCGCCGGCAAAGATGAACAGCGTCAGCGTATGGCCAATCCCCCAGGTCAGCCCGTGCTTGACGATGTCGCCAACATGGGTGCGGCGCGCGGCGATGCTGGAGACGGCCGCGATATGATCGGGCTCGAGCGCATGCTGCATGCCGAGCAAGAAACCAAGTCCCAGAATTCCAAACATCCGCCCCTGCCGCCTCGCTCGTTTGTTCGACAATAAGGCGGGGCGCTTGCCTGGCCAGCACTTTCAGCAAACCGGCCCGCGTGTTTGCATGAAATTCCCGTCAAAAAGGTCGGAACGGGAGCTTCACATCGGTTTGAAACTCGCACAAGCCAAATCGCAAGACGCGCCCGCGCCTGCGAAGGCGGCCCTTTGTCTGTGACATCACGTCGGTTTGAAAGCGTGCGGTCAAAACCGCGGAACGTCTCGCGATGCGGGTGCTTAAGCCTGCGCCGTAACCTCAAGGAGAAGCCGCATGACAAAATTCGGTACCCAATTCAGCATGCTCGGCGCTGCTGCCCTCGTTGCATCAGCGCTGGCCAGCCCGGCTATGGCACAGGAGGTGGTATACAACCCCGGCAAGTGCTCGCAGTATTATCCCAACGCCAATTGCCAGAACCTCGGACCCGGCAATCCCTATCAGCGCCGCGCCGCTTATCGGCAGAGCGGCAACTGGAACAACAGCTACAACCGTTTGGATATCGACCGACGGAGCGATCGCCGCGACCGCTTCGGGCCGGGCGAAGTGGCTGCTGGAGTCGTTGGCGGCGCGGTCGCTACCGCCGGCGCCATCGCAGCCGCGCCGTTTACCGCTTTCGATGGTGGCTACCGGGGCGGCTATTACCGCCAGAGCTACGCAGAGCGCAACGGCTTCGTCTGCACGCCGGGCAGATGGTTCAAGGCAGATGATGGCCGCCGGCATATGTGCCAATAAAGGCGTGCTGTCGTGATGCGGAAAGGCGGTCTTTGCGGCCGCCTTTTTCGTGCGTCTCTCGATCGATGCCCTCGACAGGTTCTAGCCCTTGGCGGGCAAGTCTGATATTCGAGCGGCCGAATGGCGAGCAGGATTCCAGTCCAGCGCGCGCGCCGCCACCCATTCAGCAGCCGGCTTAGCTCAGCGGTAGAGCAGCGGTTTTGTAAACCGAAGGTCGGGGGTTCAATCCCCTCAGCCGGCACCATCATTCAAAACGGCGCTTCGAGCATGATCCGGAAAAGTGGCTACAGGTTTTCCGAAAAGAGCATGCTCAAACAAATAGATGGAGCGCGATCACGATTCAAAAAGCGTCGTCGCCCTCCATGTGCAGGATCATTTCTGTTGTTCGGAGCGACGCGCGCGTGTATGGCAATGAAACAGGATTCAACGATGACCTATTTCATTTATGCTCGCGACGGTACGAGCCAGATTGTCTTAAAGAGGGATAGCGAGGACGCGGCCGTGAAAAAGGCCCGCGAACTCAAGGAAATGGGCTGGTTCGAGGTCGAGGTCCGCCAGGACAAAAAGCCCGCAGCCGCCTGATGAACCTTTGTGGCTCAAACTCTACAGATGTTTGAGGTGCCACATGTCCGACGCGCAACACTACCGGTTTCAATCCGATCAGGCGAAACGGCTGGCCCGGCAGGTCACGGATGCCGCCGTTCGCGAAAAGCTCTTGGAGATGGCCGAGGAATACGGCCGCTATGCCGACCTCATTGAGGCCCAAGCCTCCGAGCGAATGGACGAAGCCGTCGCGGGCTGAGTTGAGGAGCCATTTCCACCGTTGGCGGTGCGAACGGGCCGACGCGACCCATTCCTGGGCGAAGCCCTGGCCCTTCCATCGGAACCAAAGGCAGGCTGCCAAGTTTTCCCCGGCATGAGAATCCGGGAAGAAAACTGCAACATTGTCCTGCTGGTCGTCGTCACGCTGTTCACCGCGGCCATCGCGGGCGGCGCTGCCTTGCTGAAGTCTGCGCCGGCAGCGGTCGCCGCGAAGAAGCCGGTCTACCTCGCCGACCGGACGGCGGTCCGCGTGATCGGCGCGCCCTACGTGCCCAACACCAATCCGCGCGAGCGCTGATCATTCCGTCGGCTTAACCAATCGCCGACTGCGGGTGTCACCCTTTTGCCACCCCCCGCACCAAACTGGCATCGGCCTCCCCCGAGACGCCCGTGCACACTTGATTCCGCAAAGGCCTTTTGCTGCTATAAGCCTCCCGCTGAGGTGTGCCATGAAGTGGATGAGAGAACGCGATCTCCTGATCGCGCAGACAATGGCGTTCGTTCAGTCGGTGACCGGCAAGAAGCCTGATACCGACCAGTTCACGGCTGCGTCCGAGACCAAAGGGCCGGTGATTGCGGAAGCGCCGATGACGAACATCGAGGCTGTCCTGGCCGAAACGGCCCAGCCGCCAAGGCCAGCCCAGCCGATCCAGGCTGCGCGACCTGACTTTCCCGACGATTTCCGGTCCGAGGTAAAGGCGCGGATAGCGAACTTCCGCGCGCATCAGGAGCGCTTCTTGAAGGAGCGCGAGGCCTATTGCAGCGCGACCATGGCCAAGGTCCGCGCCGCCCTTGGCGAGACTGAGCCGCCACGCTTCGGCAAATAGCCACCCCGCACCCCCGGGTTTTGGCTCACCGGAAAATGCGGCCGAGACCCTGATGCTGACCTCGGCCTGGCTATAGCCAGGCGCATACCAGCACCACATTGGCCGCGCAGGCGGCCAGCAGCGCGACGGTGAGCGTGAGTTGGACGCGCTCGCAGGGGCTCTGGAGGATCGTTCTCATGGCCCAAACAT
Source organism: Bradyrhizobium sp. (assembly GCA_045811565.1). GTDB lineage: Bacteria > Pseudomonadota > Alphaproteobacteria > Rhizobiales > Xanthobacteraceae > Bradyrhizobium. The sequence continues at coordinate 725 of JBJMTR010000092.1, read as the reverse complement.
CCGGCGATTCTGGCCGGTGAGTCTCGCGGATTCTTTTTTGCCGGATTCATGGCTCGTTAAGGACTCAAGGATTCCCGAAAAACCGCCAAAACAGGCGCTACGGCCTCTCACTGGCCCGTGAAAGGCTGGCAAGGACCTCCGGGAAACCCCAAGCCAGCCCCTCGCGTTACCGGTCTTTAGCGGAGCGAACTATGCCCTATGCGCTGTTCTCCAACGACGCCAAGCTGAGCAAGGCCTACCCGACGGAAGCCGACGTCTGGAAAGTGGCCAGGAAAAGCGGGCTTGTCGTTGACGTCGTTTCGGACGAGGAAAAGGCCACCCCGCGTCCGGTACTGGACAACGATTATGAGATCAGGGCCTGCAAGCCCGACCCGCATGAAGATCCCGCCCAGAACAAGGCCGACGCCGAGCGCGACGCGCAGACGGAGCCGCAGCTGAGTTCGTGATCGCTGGCCGTCCCGGCGAACACCAAATGTCAAAGTCCGTCCGCCCCATCGGGCACACGAAGATTGCCGGCGGCGTACGGTCTGACGCTCGAGAGGAGCGTTCTACGGCGTGGCGGTCGCCAGCGAGGCCTGCTCTGATGCCAGCGACACGCAGGTTTTCCGGCGGTGAAGTCCCCTGATCGCGCCGGTTACCTTGAGCACCTTCCCGACCGGACAGGATGGGTCCTGCACGAAGGCAATTTCATAGGGGGCAAGGATCAGGGGTTCGGATTTGAGGAC
>JBJMTR010000091.1:0-2970 GCA_045811565.1 Bradyrhizobium sp. | reverse complement strand
GCGGCCCTCGCGGATTTCGATCGTCATCGCGCGCGAGACCACGTCGCGCGACGCCAGATCCTTCGCCGACGGCGCGTAGCGCTCCATGAAACGCTCGCCCTCGGAATTGACGAGATAGCCGCCTTCGCCGCGGGCGCCTTCGGTGACGAGGCAGCCCGAACCGTAAATGCCGGTCGGGTGGAACTGGACGAACTCCATGTCCTGTAGCGGCAGGCCGGCGCGCAATACCATGCCGCCGCCATCGCCGGTGCAGGTGTGCGCCGAGGTGCAGGAGGCATAGGCGCGGCCGTAACCGCCGGTCGCCAGGATCGTGGTCTGGGCGCGGAAGCGATGCAGCGAGCCGTCATCGAGCTTGAGCGCGATCACGCCGCGGCAGACCCCCTGATCGTCCATGATCAGGTCGATGGCGAAGAATTCGATGTAGAATTCGGCGGAGTGCCGCAGCGCCTGGCCGTACATCGTGTGCAGCATGGCATGGCCGGTGCGGTCGGCGGCGGCACAGGTGCGCTGCGCCTGGCCCTTGCCATAGTCCAGCGTCATGCCGCCGAACGGGCGCTGATAGATCTTGCCGTCCTCGGTGCGCGAGAACGGCACGCCCCAATGTTCGAGCTCGTAGACGGCTTCGGGCGCATTGCGCACCATATATTCGATGGCATCCTGGTCGCCGAGCCAGTCCGACCCCTTGACGGTGTCGTACATATGCCAGCGCCAGTCGTCCGGATGCATGTTGCCGAGCGACGCGGAAATGCCGCCTTGCGCGGCGACGGTATGCGAGCGCGTCGGAAATACCTTTGTAATGCAGGCGGTGCGCAGGCCGGCCTCGCTGCAGCCGACTACGGCGCGCAGACCCCCACCACCGGCGCCGACCACGACAACATCGTAGGTATGGTTCTCGATCGGGTAGGCTTTTCCATTGGTGGGGCGGCCACTGCCGTTGATGGCCTTGCCGTTACCTTCAGCGGCCATGGGCTAAACTCCCGATGACAGTTTGAGAATCGCGTAGATCGAGGCCAGCGCCACCGCGACGCAGAAGAAGTTGTTGGCCATGATGCTGGCGAGCTTCAGCTTCTCGTTGTGCACGTAGTCTTCGATCACGACCTGCATGCCGATCTTCATATGCCAGACGCTGGCGACGATGAAGAGCAGCAGGATCATCGCGATCGGCAGCGAGCCGAGAATTTGCGCCGCGCCGGCCTGGTTGCGGCCGAGCAGCATCAACACGATGACGATCATGGGCACGATCAGAAGCGTCAGCGCCACCGCGGTGACGCGCTGGCGCCAGAAATCGGTGGTGCCTGAATGCGACGCGCCGAGGGCGCGGACGCGGCCGAGCGGCGTGCGCATTGAGGAAGAATCAGGGGAGTTCATCGTCCGCCTCCGATCGCGTAAGCGGCGATCCACACCAGCACGGTCAGCGAAATGCCGCCGATCAGCGCGCCCCAGGTCAGCGCTTCGCGCTCGTTGGCCTTGAAGCCGTAGCCGAGGTCCCAGACGAGATGGCGGATGCCGCTGAGCAGATGGTGCAGCAGCGCCCAAGTGTAGCCGAACACGATCAGCCGTCCGATGAAGCTGCCGGTAAAGGCCTGCACATTGGCATACGCCGCGGGGCCCGAGGCCGCGGCGATCAGCCACCAAGCCAGCAGCAGGGTGCCGAAATAGAGCGCCACACCGGTGACACGATGGACGATGGATAGTGCCATCGTCAGGGTCCAGCGATAAATCTGCAGGTGTGGCGAAAGCGGTCGTTCGATCCTGGCGGTCATAGGGCGGCTTTGACAGTTTTGTGGGGCGCGGACGGCCCATCGGGGATCGCGGTAGATGAATTGTATTTACGAACTCGAAACAGCGAGCGCAACGACCAAATGCCCGAAATCGAATTGTCGTTCATTACTACATCGATCTCGAAACAGTTCATAAGCGCTTGGTATACCACGGGCTCCAAAGCCCTGGCGAAAGATCGAATCCACGTTTACTACTACGCGTCCATTTCAACCGCCATGCCCGTCAAGAGGAGCGGCCCTGCGCCACCGCTCAACCGGATAATCCACAAACACACGTGGCTTTGGCGAAGCCGGCCGCGCGCGCCGCTGGCGCCGGCCGATGATGCATGGCTGATGCTACTTAGATTCGCCGTGATTCGAGGTGCGCCCGTGCTAGCAGCTATCGCCGCGTTGCGTTTCGCTGGCAACAGATCTTCTTTCCCACCGCGGACGCGCTGAGCATGGTCGCCGGCCTCGATCTCTCCGAACTTGTCGAGCTGGCGCTCATGCTGGTCGCGGTCGGCGCGCTGTCAGGATTTTTCGCCGGCATCTTCGGCATCGGCGGCGGCGCGATCCTGGTGCCGGTGTTCTACGAGTGCTTCCGGCTCGCCGGCGTGCCGCTGGAGGCGCGGATGCCGCTCTGCATCGGCACCTCGCTCGCCATCATCATCCCGACCTCGATCCGCTCCTTTCGCGCCCATTACCTCAAGGGCGCGGTCGACATGGAGATCCTGAAACGCTGGTGGCTGCCGATCGTGATCGGGGTTGTCGCCGGCAGCGTGATCGCGCGCTACGCGCCGGAGCGGCTGTTCAAATTCGTGTTTGTCGGGGTCGCCTGGTCCGCTGCGACGCGGCTCTTGCTGGCACGGGAGAATTGGAAGTTCGGCGACGACCTTCCGAAAGGCTTCTTGATGCGGCTCTATGGCTTTTTCGTCGGGTTGCTCTCGACATTGATGGGCATCGGCGGCGGGTTGTTCTCGAACCTCCTGATGACCTTCTACGGCCGGCCAATCCATCAGGCGGTAGCGACCTCGTCGGCGCTGGCGGTGTTGATCTCGATCCCCGGCGCGCTCGGCTACATCTACGCGGGCTGGCCTGCCGCCGCGCGCTACCCCGACGTCGCCGCGCTGCAATTGCCGTTCGCGCTCGGCTACGTCTCGTTGATAGGCGCTCTCCTGGTGATGCCGACAAGCCTTTTGATCGCGCCGCT
>JBJMTR010000090.1:0-3270 GCA_045811565.1 Bradyrhizobium sp. | reverse complement strand
CATAGCCGTCCATCGCCGACATCGCCTGCGGCGGTTGCGTCCGCCGCGCCGCGACGTCGCGCGCCAGAGTGCGATGATAGGCGCAATCGAGCGCGACCATCTCTTCGGGCAACGGATCGGCGCCCATTAGGATCGCGGCCAGTGCATCGGCAACCGGCATCAACGCCACTGGCGAGTACTCCTTGAATGCAACATGATCTTCTCGGAAAACCGCTTCCCATTTTGCGCTAACGCGGCCCTCCGGGTCCGGACCATGCTCTAAATCCCGAGCGCGGCCAGCGCCTTTGATACACCGTCAGGCGATGTCACGTGAACGGCGGTCAGGCCGCGCGCGCGGGCGCCTTCGATATTCTCAGCCAGATCATCGAAGAACACGATGCGCGAGGCGGGCACGCCGATGGCTTGCACAACGTGATCATAGGCCGCGGCGTCCGGTTTCCGAAGCCCGATCGTTGACGACAAGAATATTTCGCTAAAATGGCCGAGCACGTCGGCATAGGCTTTCGAGAAATGTGCGACATGGGGACGGTTGGTATTGGAGAAGGCGTAAAGCGGCAGGCGTTTCGCAGCCCGCGCCAGCAGCGGCGCAATCCCCGGCATTTCGCCAGTGAAGATCGCGTTCCACCCTTCCAGGAACTGGGTATCTGTTATCTCGATGCCCAATGAGGCGCGCAAGGCCGCGAAGAATTCGCCGTCGTCGATCTCGCCTCGCTCATGCCGTCGCCACGCGTCATCGGGTGAAAATCGTCCCACCAGATGCGCGGGCTCGCAACCAGCATGCCCAGCCCAGCAAGCCACCACTTTGTTGAAATCGATATCGAGCACGACGCGGCCGAGATCGAATAACAGCGCGTCGGCGGAGTTGGGGGAGAGCTTGTAATTCATCCTCGTCGTTTACAAAACTGCCCCGGCCCGGGCAATGGCCGGCCGACTTGATGCCCCCGCCGGTCCGGCTGGGCATTGCCATCGATGTGATATATGGCGCTCAAGCCTGTGCGTGAACGCGGGCTGTGCTAAGCTTTTGCAGAAATTCGGGGGAACATGGCCATGAAGGTCTCTTGCATTGTCGCTGTCATCGCGTTGCTGGCCGGGCCCGCTTATGCCCAAAAGCCGGTTCCCAGATATGGGGAGGTCGACAAGGAAAAGTCACCGCAGCAGATTCAGGCGGAGAAGGACGCCGAGAAAGCCTACAACAAATCGTTGCAGAACATCCCCGAGCAGAAAACCGCCGATCCATGGGGCAGCGTGCGCAGCGACAGCGCGCCGAAAACTGCCACCAAGCCGCCTCCGGTGAAGTCGAAGACCAAATCCGACAGCGCCGCGAAATAGCAGAAAAATGCAAAAGAAGGCGCTGGAGCGAGGCGGTTTCGGAACCCAGCCGTCGACCTGACAGAACGGGCGCTACGAGCCGCGCCGGATATCGTGAAGTCGCGTGTCCCGAAAGCCGTAATGGCCCGGTCCAAACGGCCTTGATCCGACCAAAAAGGCGTTGTGTGTTCGGCTGTGTCGGGTCGGACCCCGATTCATCGGGAATCGTGGCTGATAACGAGAAGGATTTTCGAGCGATGCGCAAGAATTTGGGCTTTCTCCTCGGCACGGTCACGGGCGCGTGCCTGACCCTCGTCGTCACCGGCCCCCAAGGCGCCCATCTCGTCGCTGCGGCAAAGGCGGCGGCCCGCTCCGATACCTATTCGCAACTCAACCTGCTCGGCGACGTGTTCGAGCGCATCAGGGCCGACTATGTCGAGAAGCCCAACGACAGCAAGCTGGTGGAGGGCGCGATCAACGGCATGATTTCCTCGCTCGATCCGCATTCGCGCTACATGACCGATAAGGGCTGGAGTGACATGCAAGAGACCACGCACGGCGAGTTCGGCGGGCTCGGCATCGAAGTCACCATGGAAGACGGCCTGATCAAGGTGGTGGCGCCGATCGATGACACGCCTGCCGCCAAGGCCGGCATCATGTCGGGCGACGTGATCACGCAAATCGACGACGAGGCGATCCAGGGCCTCACGCTCGATCAGGCGGTCAACAAGATGAAGGGCGCCCCCAACAGCAAGACCCGGCTGAAGATCATTCGCAAGGATGCCGACAAGCCGATCGAAGTCACGATCGTGCGTGAAATCATCCGGGTGCGGCCGGTGCGCTATCACACCGAGGCCGGCGATATCGGCTACATCAGGATCACCTCGTTCAACGAACAGACTACCGACAGCCTCCGAAAGGCGATCGGCCAGATCTCGAAAACGATCCCTCCGGAAAAACTCGCAGGCTACGTCGTCGACCTCCGCAACAATCCGGGCGGATTGCTCGATCAGGCGGTCTCGGTTACCAGCACGTTCATGGCGCGCGGCGAGGTGGTCTCGACGCGAGGCCGCATGCCGGAAGAAACCCAGCGCTTCACCGCGCGCGGCGGCGACTTCACCAAGGGCAAGCCGCTCGTGGTATTGATCAACGGCGGATCGGCATCAGCATCCGAGATCGTCGCAGGCGCACTGCACGACCACAAGCGCGCGACGCTGATTGGCACGCGCTCGTTCGGCAAGGGCTCGGTGCAGACGATCATCCCGCTCGGCACCGGCAAGGGCGCATTGGCGCTGACGACGGCGCGCTATTTCACGCCGTCCGGCAAATCGATCCAGGCCCAGGGCGTCACGCCCGATATCGAAGTGCTGCAGGATGTGCCGGATGAGCTGAAGAGCCGCGCCGAGCTCAAGGGCGAGGCATCGATGCGCGGCCATCTCGCGGCCGAAGGCGCCGAGATGGCCGGCTCTCAATCCTATGTTCCGCCGGCGGAGAAGGACGACAAGGCGCTGAACGCGGCGTTCAACCTGCTGCGCGGCGTCACCGTCAACGCGGGCGCGTCGGCGTCTGCGAAGCGGCCAGTTCCGAACTGAGCAGGGCGTCGGCGCAAAAATTCCTAATTCAATTTTCAAACAGCCGGCCAATGCATATCGGCATCCCGGGCCTCGTGGTTCTCCCGGCGACGCGAAGCATCGTCCGGAGACGCGCGGCGTTGCCGCGCTCCTCACCATGATGGTTTGGCAGTCTCCGTCGCGTCTCGAAGCCTCATTCTGAGGAGTGCAGGAATTTTTGTCCCTCGAAAAAGAGGGAGCAGGGAAAGCCGGGTGCCCGCTGCACCCGCGGTCTCGTGTGCAAGATGCACATAGAAGTGCGCACACGAGCATACAGGTTCAGCCGAGGCAATCCGACCTTCCCTGCGCTATGTTTTTTAGTTTTTAATTGGTTCTTTTATGGTTTTAGTTT
>JBJMTR010000089.1:0-2864 GCA_045811565.1 Bradyrhizobium sp. | reverse complement strand
CAGATAGAGCTCGTAGATCTCGCCTTCGAAACGCAGACTGCGGGCGCGGTTGCGGCCGTAATTGGCGTAGCCCGCGATCTTGTCGCCGAACACCAGCACGCTGACGCGGCTGCCCTTGCGGATTGCGCTGTCCCACCATTGCGGGCCGCGGCGGTTGATCAGCTTTTCCAGCTCGGCGCCGGGAATGATGCCCTGATAGGCGGAACGCCAGGCTTCGTCATGGGTAGACGCCACCGCGGCTGCGTCCGCAGCTTTGGCCGGCCGAACCTCGATGAGGGTTGTGCTCATGACGTTGATCAAAGCAAGTCGGCGCGCCGCCTTCAAGGTCTATCGTTAATTATGGGTTAACCTGTGGATTTTTTGCATCAGTTTTCTGCGTAATTGTACCGAAAGAGGACAGAGGCGCGGCCTTAACTGGCAGTCCGCTGACCTCTGGCCGGGGGCGCGATGCCGGCGCTGCGCCGCGAGCGTGGCCTTGTCACGGAAAAATGCCCCAGATTTGATTCGCCGGCGGTATTCTGCTGGCGAATCCGATCTCCGCACGCCCGGCTGCATCGGGCAAAATCATCCATTCAGTTAAAGTGCTCCGCGCCGGTTGTGCTTGCGGCGCTTGGTCCGCGGGCCGTCATGGCGCGATAAGGTCTTGGACCGCAGGGGGCCAAGGGGGCGTCGCTGGCGCGGCTGATTGCTGATCGCGAGATTGATGTCTGCACGGCGCCCCGCGACTATTCAGGACAAATGGTTCGCGCGGCTGTTCCCGGTCAAGGCGCTGGTGATTGCAAGCCTCGCGGCGTTCTGGATCATGTCGGGCTTTATCCTGCGCGTTCGGATTGATCGCGGGCATTTTGGCCTCGCTGGGCTATATGGTGGGTGCGGCGATTCTGACACCGGACCTGTGGATCGAGCCACTCGGCGCCTTGATCAAGACCGGCCCGGCAATCGTGCTGATGCTGGTGGCGCTATTAATGCTGGATAACCGATAGGGGCCTGAGAGCGCGATGAGCCGATGGCCCGACGATGACGTGATCCTCTACGACGGCGTCTGCGTGTTCTGCTCGCGCTGGGTCCGCTTCGTCGCCACCCGCGATGTGGCGCATCGCTTCCGCTTCACGGCGATCCAGTCGGACTACGGCACGCGGCTGGCGCAAGCGTTCGGCATCAATCCCGATGATCCCGACACCAACGCCGTCATCCATCGGGGTGTGGCGTATTTCAAATCCGACGCCGCGCTGACGGTGCTGAGCTTGCTGCCCGGATGGCGGCGGGTGCGCGCGCTGTTTGTGATCCCCAAACCGCTACGCGACGCCGTCTACAATCTCGTCGCCCGCAACCGCTACCGGATCTTTGGGAAGTATGAGGAGTGCTTTGTGCCGGACGCCTCGATGAGGACGCGGGTGATGGAGTAGCGAGACGTCATTCCGGGGCGTTGCGAAGCATCGACCCCGGGTCACCGCTTCTCCAGCGAAGCCAACACTTCCCCCGCCGCCCTTTCCCCGCTGTCCCTGGCCCCGTGCGCCGTCGAGAAGAAATTCGGCGACGTCGCCTCTCCTGCAAAGAACAACCGCCCGTCGACCGGCGCGGCCAGCACGGCGCGAGCGCCGGCGTGGCCGGGCAGCGCGTGCGAATAGGAGCCGCGCGCAAATGGGTCGTGGGCCCAGCGCGATTCCGAGAGCGGTTTTAGCTTGCGGCGATAGTCGTTGCCGAGGAACGCCACGATCTCGTCGATTGCTTGCGCCGCAAAAGCCCCGTCGCCTGCGTCTTCCAGCGATTGCGCAAAGCGGCCGCCGAAAAAGCCTTCGATGCAGGGCTGGCCGAATGGGCGCAGGTGAAAGGTGCCCATTTCAGTGCGCATGGTGGCGCCGCGCAGGTTGCCGTCCTTCGGCAGGGATTCCGCATCATCCAGCGCCACCATCACCTTATCCGCCAGTCCCAGCGGCAGGCCACGGGCGGCATCGAGTTTCTCCGGCAGGGGCGGATGAAAGCGGATCGCCTCGTCGGCGATCAGATTGGTCGGCACGGTGACGATCACCTTGCTGGCGGTGAACGTGCCCTGCGACGTCTCGATGCGGACGCGCGTTCCGGAATGATCGATCAGCGTGACGTTGCAGTTGAACGCGAGCGGACACGATGCACCGTACGCCGCCACCAGCGCGCCGTAACCGCGGCGCACCCGCCAATTGATGTTAGTGTCTTCGTAAGCCTCCGTGTCGAGGATCGAGACCTGGTCGAGCTCGCAGCCGTTGACGTAGGTCGAGATCGCATCGATCATCGAATTCCAGCGATTGCCGGGCTCGAGATAGAGACTGGCGGCGCAGTCCTCGCCCTTCTCCGCGGCTTCCTCGGCGCGGTCGTAAAATTCGTCGAGCGCCCGGATGAAGGCGGCACGCTCGTCTTGCGGAAACACCTTGCCAAACGCGCGCTCACGCCAGGGCGGCGGGGTCTTGTCGATCTCGAAATTCAATTGCTCGGCGATTTTGACGAAGGAATTCTTGTCGGCCGAATGCAGCCAGCCGCAGCCCAGGTCGAAAAGGACGTTTGGAGCGGCCTGGACGGTGTGCGCCCGTCCGCCGACGCGGTCGCGCGCTTCCAGCACGACCACGGAGAGGCCGGAATTCTTCAGTGCATTCGCGGCGCCGAGGCCTGCGGCGCCGGCGCCGATGATGGCGATGTCGGCGGAGGACGGGAGGGGCGTCATCGGCAACGCTCTAGCACGTCAGCCGCCGGGTCTGAAGCCGCTCCAAGCATGGCTGTCATCATCCGCGAAGGCGGACGATCCAGTAATCCAGAGACGCTCGTGATTGAACCGATAAGCCGCGGCGTACTTGATTGCCCCGCTTTCGCGGGGCATGACGAGTGGGGAACTT
>JBJMTR010000088.1:0-2912 GCA_045811565.1 Bradyrhizobium sp. | reverse complement strand
TCCTGATCGAGGCTTCCAGCGGCAGCGTGCTGTTCGAGAAGAACGCCGATGAGCTCAGGGCTCCGTCCAGCATGATGAAGCTGATAACCGCTGAGGTGGTGTTCAACGCCGTCAAGAAAGGCGAGATCAAACTCACGGACGAATACCGGATCAGCGAGAACGCCTGGCGCAAGGGCGGCGCCCCCTCGGGCGGCTCGACGATGTTTGCAGCCATCCACAGCAAGGTGTCGGTCGACGATCTCCTGCACGGCGCGATCATTCAGAGCGGCAATGACGCTTGCATCGCGCTCGCCGAAGGCATGGCCGGTAACGAGCGCACCTTCGCCGCCGATTTCATGACCAAGCGCGCCCGCGAGCTTGGTCTGACCAAATCGACCTTCGCCAACTCCAACGGGCTGCCCGATCCCGGCAACAAGATGACGGTGCGCGAACTGGCAAAGCTCGCCCGTTACATCATCCAGACCTATCCCGACATGTACAAACTGTTCGGCGAGAAGGAATTCACCTGGAACAAGATCCGGCAGCAGAACCGCAATCCGCTGCTGAACGCGCTGCCTGGCGCCGATGGGCTGAAGACCGGTTACACCAAGGAGGGCGGCTACGGCATGGTCGGCTCCGCCGTGCAGAATGACACGCGGCTGATCGTCGTGGTCAATGGTCTTGAAGATCCCGACGACCGGGCGACCGAAGCCAAGAAGATGCTGGAATGGGGATTCCGCAATTTCGAGACGCGGACACTGTTCGCGGCAAACCAGCCGGTCGGCTACGCAAAGGTGTTTGGCGGCGCCAGCCGAGCGGTCAAGCTTGCCAGCCCCCAGCCGATCAAGGTGATGGTATCCAAGGCCGGCGGCGACAAGCTGATCGCGCGCGTGGTCTATAGCGGTCCGGTGCGCGCGCCCATCGAAGCCGGCCAGCACGTCGGAATCGTCAGGGTCTGGCGCGGCGCCAACATCGCCATGGAAGCCCCGCTTTACGCGGCGGAGTCGATCGGCACCGGCTCGACCGTGCGGCGGGCGATCGACGGGGCGAGCGAGCTCGTCATCGGGATGTTTCGCGCGAGCGCCGAGAAGCTCTGACATGTCCGAAATCGCCGTCAAACGACCATCCGGGCGCGGTCGCTTCATCACGTTCGAAGGTGGCGAGGGGTCCGGAAAGTCCACCCAGATCAGAAAGCTTGCCGAGCGGCTCGATGCCGCGAAATTGCGCGTGATCGTCACCCGGGAGCCGGGCGGCTCGCCGGGCGCCGAAGTCATCCGGCATCTGGTGTTGTCCGGCATGGGCAAGCTGCTCGGGCCCGACGCCGAGACGCTGCTGTTTGCCGCCGCGCGCGACGATCACGTTCGCACGGTGATTCAGCCGGCGCTCGCTCAGGGTATCTGGGTGCTGTGCGATCGCTTCTTCGATTCGACGCGGGTCTACCAGGGTAGACTTGGCCACGTCTCCCCGGAGGTCCTCAACGCCATGCAGCGCGTCACCATCGGCGACCTCAAGCCGGACCTCACCATCATCCTCGACGTACCCGTCGAAGTCGGTCTGCAGCGCGCTGCTATCAGGCGCGGCAGCGGCGCCCCCGATCGGTTCGAAGCGGAAGACATCGAATTCCACCAGGATTTGCGCGATGCCTACCGGCAGATCGCCGCCGAAGACCCGCAGCGTTGCGTGCTGATCGACGCCACTGCCGATCCCGATGCAGTCGCCGCGCAGATCTGGACGGCATTGCGCGATCATCTCCTCAAAACAGCGAGCATCGCAAGTTCCGCATGAGCGCGCGCAAGATCGAACAGGAGATCGCGGCAAAACATCCGCGCGAAACGTCCGACTTGTTCGGACATCGCGAGGCGGAGACGGCGTTGCTCAACGCCTATCGCTCGGGCCGGATTCCGCATGCCTGGCTGATCGGCGGCGCGCAGGGTATCGGCAAGGCGACGCTGGCCTATAGAATGGCGCGGTTCGTGCTGGCGCATCGCGATCCGCTGGCGCCCGCTGTACAGCGCGCCGAAAACCTCGCCGTCGGCCCCTTCGATCCGGTGGCGCGGCAGATCACTGCCGGCGCTCACGGCGGGCTGCTGGTGCTCGAACGCGGTCTCAACGATCGTGGCGTGCTGCGGACGGTGATCACGGTCGACGAGACGCGCGAGACTATTTCGTTCTTCGGCTCGACCGCGGCGGTCGAGGGCTGGCGGGTCTGCATCGTCGATACCGTCGATGAGCTCAATCCAAACGCGGCGAACGCGCTGCTTAAGATCCTCGAGGAGCCGCCGCAGCAATCCCTGTTCCTGCTGGTCAGTCACGCGCCGTCGCGCGTGCTGCCGACGATCCTGTCGCGCTGCCGCAAATTGCCGTTGCGGCCGCTTGCCGGCGAGGATGTCATCCGCGCCGCCGCGGCGGCCACCGATATTGGCGCCGATGATCCGGCGCTCAACGAAGCGGCTGCGGCCGCGGAGGGGAGCGTGGCGCGCGCGCTGACGCTGCTTGGCGGCGACGCGCTCAAATTGCAGCAGCGCACCGCGGCGCTGCTGGCGACGCTCCCAAGGATCGACCCGCGCGAATTGCATGCGCTTGGCGATGCGCTCGGCACGAGCGACCGCGTCGCGCTGGCGGCTTTCATCGACGGCATTGATCGCTGGATCAGCGAAAAGCTCCGCGCCGATGATCCCAACAGCAACTTGCCGCGCCTTGCACGGTTGGCGGAGGTATGGGAAAAGATCGTCCGCGCCGCGCGCGATACTCAAGACTACAATCTTGAGCGAAAACCGCTGGTTTTCTCGGTATTCGGCCTGCTTGCGGAAGCAACGCGGTAACGCCCTGCCGATCACCAATTCCGATCATTTTGTTCGAGCCGTAAAGGATTTTGTGGTGGAAACGCCCAAGAAAAATACGTGTTATGATTAGGGTATTTTAGGGATATAGTG
>JBJMTR010000087.1:0-17671 GCA_045811565.1 Bradyrhizobium sp. | reverse complement strand
GGAGGGATTCGAACCCCCGATAGGCTTGCACCTATGCCGCATTTCGAGTGCGGTGCATTCAACCACTCTGCCACCTCTCCAGGCGCCATTTCGGGGCGATTCACGCCCCTGCGGTCGGGCCGTGTTCTAGGCGAGGATGGCGGGGCAGACAAGGCGCAAGCGGCAAGATTTCCGCATCGCCCGGGAAGCGCGAAAGGAGCCTCAAAATGGAGCATTTGACGGTACGGGCCAATGACGCGGCGTTCCATGTCGCGCGCGCCGGGCAAGGCCGGCCGCTATGGCTGTTGCATGGCTGGCCGGAATTCTGGCTGACTTGGGAGCCCGTGATGGCACGGCTCGCCGACCGCTTCACGCTCTACGCCCCGGACCTGCGCGGTTTTGGCGACAGCGACAAGCCCGACGGCCCGTTCGGACCGGACCGGCATGCCGCCGACACGTTGGCGCTGATGGACGCGCTCGGCATCGAGCGGGCCGGCATCGTCGGGCATGACGTCGGCGGTGCGGTGATGCAGCCGCTGGCCCGGCAGGCACCAGCGCGGATCGCCGGATTGTTTTTCTTCGACTTCGTCTATCCCGGTATTGGGCCGCGCATGGCCGAACCCGAGCGCCTCAACAACATCTGGTATCAATCGTTTCATCAGATGGAGATCGCGCCAACGCTGGTTGGCGCGACGCGCGAAAGCTGCCGGATCTATATCGTGCATTTCCTGAAGACATGGTCGTATCGCAAGGAAGCGTTCGATGATGTGCTGGAAGCCTTTACCGACAACTTCCAAAAGTCAGGCAATCTTGCCGGCGGCTTTGCCCACTACAAGGCTTCCCATGCAAGCCGCGTGAAGATGATGAAGGGCGAAGCGCCAACGTTACCGCCGATCGGGGTGCCGGCCTGCGTTCGCTGGGCCGAGCACGATCCGCTGTTTCCTTATGCCTGGACCGATCGGCTCGGCGAAACTTTCGCTGGTCTCGATCTTGCGATGTTTCCCGGCGTCGGACATTTTCCCCATCGCGAGGATCCCGATCGCGCCGCATCCGAGATCGCGGCGTTCTTTGAACGCATCGGCTATAGTTAACTGCGAGGGGAGAATGGGTGGGACCGCCAGACGCGACAAAATAAACTGGCGGTCCCGTGCCGCTTCATCGAAATACTGGCCGGGAAGTGCGGCTTCGCCGGTCAGCGGGAGCGACGATCTGACCGTAGCAAGAGACGCGGAAACGGCAACGCGATGTCGGTTTTAACCTAACTAGTCAAGGTTACCTGCGCGTGGGGAAGCCCTTGTGCCCGCGTAAATACGGGGCACGACTACAGGAAAGGCTTTCGTTCGAAACGCGCTAATCCTTGCCTTTCTTCGCTTTCTTCTCGCCATTCTCCTTTTCGTCCTTTTGTTTTGTCTTGTTGTCCTTGCCGTTTTCCTTCTTGCGGTTGGTGAAGCGCGCATTGCCGAGCCCCGTGCCGATGGTCAGCACGCCCCATCGCTCCACGTCCTGCATGAACGGAATCTCGGAAAGCCCCTGCACGACGCCGTCATTATGCATCAACACCGCGGTGTCGTGCTCGCCGATCTGCGGGATCGCATCGACCAAACTTACCGGCAGATTAAACTTGCTGCTCTCCCAATTGCCCGGCAGGTTCTGCGCGCCCTTCTCGATCGACCCGTCTTCGTTGATGACGCCGGGACAGGCGATGCCGATGAACGGCGCAAGCTTCAGGCCCTCGCTATCGGCTGCCTCGATCAGATCCTCGAGCATGCCGGCCAGTCGTTTCACCGCGCCTTCGCGCGTCGGTTCATCGTCGGCATGCCGCCAGAGTTCCGATTTCCACACCTCGGCCTTGGAAAGATCAGGCGCTTTCTTCCAGCGGGTCTCCACCACGCCGCAGCGAATGTTGGTGCCGCCGATATCGACCGCGAGAATGCTGTCATGGGCCTCGAAAATCCAGGACGGTGCCAGATGAATACAGCCGATCAACCCGGCATCATCGGGATCAGAGCGGATCGGCAGCATGTCGACTTTGAAACCGTCGTCCTTGAGAATGATATCCGCGCGCGCGATCGCCAGCTCGCCAAACCGGCTGTCGCGAAAGCCGCCGCCGACCACGATCCGCTCCGTCCTGGCCCACGCCTTGGTCTTTAGAAACCTCCGCGTCACATAGGCCAGTTCCTGCGCAAACTCCTCGATGGCGCTGTGCACGATAGCGGAGGCCTCGGTGTCGTCGCCCACCAGGATGGCATCGAGCGTCTTCTTGTTGATCTCGTCCGAAGGTTCGTCGCCGAACGGATCTTCGCCGGATTTGCGCAGCGGCTTTCGCCAGCGATCGAAAATCTCGCGGAACGCGCCCTTGCTGGCGCGGTCGCCGAGAAAGCCGTCCTCGTCCTTGATTTCGATATTGAAGCT
Organism: Bradyrhizobium sp.; assembly: GCA_045811565.1. GTDB lineage: Bacteria > Pseudomonadota > Alphaproteobacteria > Rhizobiales > Xanthobacteraceae > Bradyrhizobium. Next base: position 15,280 of record JBJMTR010000087.1, on the reverse strand, counting down.
GTCGACGTCCACCGACGGCAGGCGCGTCGCGCCGTGGCCGGCAATACTTGTTGTGACTAACGATTCGTCTGCCATCGGCCCTTGCCCCGGTCGGAAACCGGAACAACGAACAGGGCCCGGTTTGCGTTCCAGCCGCTGCCCCCCGCACGCCGCCGATCATGACTCCAGGCGGACCAGAATCTCCAAATTGCAATCAGGCGGCGAGCTTCAGGATCTCGATTACGTCGTCAGGCTTTCGGATCGGTTGCGGGTTTGACCGCGTGAAGATCGAAAGCATGGCGTTTTCGCCGATCAGCCTGAAGCGGTCCTCGCGAACGCCGACATCCGACAGCCGGCGCGGCAGTCCCAGCCTGCCGATGAAGCCCGCAAAAGCCTCGCTGGCATCGAGTTCCGGCGCGCCAAGCGCGGCCGCGATCGATTTCTGCGCCTGTTCCGTCGCCGGCCGGTTATAGCGCAGCACGCTCGGCATCATCACCGCCGTACAGAAATAATGCGGCACGTCGCAGGTCCCTCCGAGCACGTGACCGATCGCGTGGCTGGCTCCCATCGGAACGCGCGCCTGCAGCCCGAAAGCCGACAGCCAGGAACCCAGTTGACAGTTGAGGCGGGCCGCTTCGTCATTCGGATCCTCTTTGGTGCGCAGCAGGCCGTGATGAAGGTAGCGCAGACCGCTGAGACACACGCTGTCAACCAGGGCGTTGCCACGGATCGAACAGACCGCCTCGATACCATGATCCATGGCGCGCGTGCCGGAGCCGAGCCACAGTTTTTCCGGCGTGTGCCGGGTCACGGCGGGATCGAGGATGATGGTGCGCGGCATCATCATCGGATGATTGAATATCTGCTTCAGCTTGCGGCGCGTGTCGGTGACAAGTGTGCCGGAATTATATTCACCGCCCGACAGCGTGCTCGGAATGGCCATCATGCGGACTTTTGGATCGCGGAACGGTCCGAACCGCCGTTCCGGAGTCGTCTCAAACCCGTCGAGGCCGTCCTGATCGAAGATCTCGTGCTCCATGCACATCAACACGATCTTCGCAGCATCGACCACCGAGCCGCCGCCCACCGCAACGATTAAATCCGCATTGGCCTGCTTGGCGTGCGCCGCGATCTGCACCACCGCCTCGCGCGTGGTGTGTTGCGGTACGCCATCGAACGTCTGGGCATGTCGATCGCCGAGCGCGGCGCGGATTTTCTCGATCTCGTCGGTCTTGGTGTTCAGAGTCCGGCTCACGATCAGGAAGACGCGCCTGGCGCCGAGGCGTTCGGCCTCTTCACGCAGCGCCTCGGCGGCGGGCTTGCCGTAGATGACGAAATCCATTGCAGGGTACTGGTAACTGCCCGCGGTCCGCATGTTTGCCTCCATCATGGCACGCTGTAAGCTGCTCTGGGTTACGCTTGGCTAAGTCCGTTCATGAGGCGGCGGCCCGTATCGCCTGTTTCGGCGCGACACCATCGAGCAGGCCCATCAGCCGGCCGCGGATCAGGCGGTCGGCCTCCGCCATGATTCGGTCGATCAATTCCTTGACCGAGGGAATGTCGTGGATCAGCCCGACCACCATGCCGCAGCTCCAGGCGCCGGCATCCATCTCGCCGTCGATCATCACCTTCGGATAGACGCCCGCGACCTGATCGTGGATGTCTGCGATCTCGAGGTTTTTGCCCTTCTCGCGCTCGATTTGGAGCAGGCGATCGACGCCGGCGTTCTTCAGGACGCGCTCGGTGTTGCGCAGCGCGCGCATCACGAGACGTGTGTCGAGCTCGGACGCTTCCACCAGCGCCTGCTTGACATTATCGTGGACCGGGGCCTCCATGGTCGCGATGAAGCGTGTGCCCATGTTCATGCCGGCCGCGCCCATCGCCAGCGCCGCGACCAGGCTGCGCGCATCCGCCATGCCGCCCGAAGCCACGAACGGAATCTTCAGCTCCTCGGCGGCGCGCGGCAGCAGGATCATGTTCGGCATATCGTCTTCGCCGGGATGGCCGCCGCATTCGAATCCGTCAACGCTGACGGCATCGCAGCCGATCTGCTCGGCCTTCAGCGAATGGCGGACCGAGGTGCATTTGTGGATCACCTTGATGCCGGCCGCTTTCAGCGCCGGCATGTATTGTTCCGGGCTTCGGCCGGCAGTCTCGACGATCTTGATGCCGCCCTCGGCAATGGCGCGGATATATTCGGGATAGGGCGGCGCCGAGAAGGTCGGCAGGAAGGTCAAATTTACGCCGAACGGCTTGTCGGTGATATCGTGGCAGCGGGCGATTTCCTTGGCCAGTAACTCCGGCGTCTTTTGTGTCAGGCCCGTGATGATGCCGAGGCCGCCGGCGTTTGAGACGGCGGCGGCAAGCTCGGCAAAGCCGACATAGTGCATGCCGCCCTGAATGATCGGATGCTGGATGCCGAATAGTTCGGTGATCGCTGTCTTCACGTAAGCCTCCAATTTCCGATCAGTGGACGATTTCGAAGAGTCCCGCCGCGCCCATGCCGCCACCGATGCACATGGTCACCACGCCGTATTTAGCCTTGCGCCGCCGCCCCTCGATGAGGAGATGGCCGGTCAGGCGCGAGCCTGTCATGCCATAGGGATGGCCGATCGCGATCGAGCCGCCATTGACGTTCAATTTTTCCGGATCGATGCCGAGCTTGTCGCGGCAATAAATCACCTGGACGGCATAGGCCTCGTTGAGCTCCCATAAATCGATATCGTCGATCTTCAGGCCGTGACGTTTCAATAGCCGCGGTATCGCGGCAACCGGGCCGACACCCATTTCGTCCGGCTCGACGCCGGCAGCGACGAAGCCACGGAAGATGCCAAGCGGCTGCAGCCCCTTTTTCGCGGCCACCGTGTCACTCATGATCACGCAGGCCGAAGCGCCATCCGACAACTGGCTGGCGTTGCCGGCGCTAATGGTCTTGCCTTCGAACACGGGCTTGATTTTGGCAAGCCCCTCGGCCGTTGTATCCGGGCGCGGCCCTTCGTCCTTTGAAAGCGTCACCTCGTTGTAGCTGACCTCTTTTGTGTCCTTGTCTACGACAGCCATTTTGGTCGTGATCGGCACGATCTCGTCGTTGAAACGGCCACCTTGCAGCGCGGCGCCGACCCGGCGCTGGCACTCGAGTGAGTATTCGTCCTGGCGGTCTCGCGGGATGTGATAGCGTTCGGCTATGATCTCTGCGGTCTCCAGCATCGACATGTACATCTCTGGCTTCATCGCCATCAGATCGGCATCGACGGCATGAAACTTGTTCATGTGCTCGTTCTGGACGAGGCTGATGGACTCGATCCCGCCGCCGATCGCAATGTCGATGCCGTCGAGGATGACCGAGCGGGCCGCCACCGCAATGGCCTGCAGGCCCGACGCGCATTGCCGATCGATTGTCGTGCCCGCAACGGTGACCGGCAGTCCGGCCCGGATCGCGCCCTTGCGCGCGACGTTCATTACCATGGTGCCCTGCTGCATCGCGCAGCCCATCACGACATCCTCGACCTCACCGGGTTCAACTTTGGCGCGCTTGACCGCTTCCGCGATCACATGCCCCGCCAGGGTCGGCCCGTCGGTGTTGTTCAGCGCCCCGCGATAGGCCTTGGCAACTCCCGTGCGCGCCGTGGATACGATCACCGCTTCCGTCATGAATCACCTCTGTCTTTGCGTGTCTCTACGCAGCCGCATTGATCTGCGCGTAGCGCAGGACGTGAAAAGCGGGATCACCGAACTGGATGTTGATGGAAGCAATCCGCTTGAAGTAATGGCCGACATTGAGCTCATCGCTCATGCCCATGCCGCCGTGCAGCTGCACGGCCTGATCCGCAACGAATTTTGCGGCATAGCCGATCTTCGATTTGGCACCCGATGCCAGCTTCGATACGCTCGCGTCGTTGGCGGCAAGGCTGAGATGAAGATGCTGCATCAGGGAAATCGCTTCCTGATGGGCGATGAACATGTCGACCATGCGGTGCTGCAGCACCTGAAATGTGCCGAGCGTCACGCCAAACTGTTTGCGCGTCTTGCTGTATTCGAGCGTCGCGGCATTCAGTTCACCCATCGCGCCGACCGCTTCGGCACAGAGCGCGGCAATGGCGCGCTCGCAGGCGGCCTCCAGCGCGGCAACGCCCTCGCCTTCTTCGCCGAGCAACCTGTCCGCGCCAACGCGCACGTCGTGCAGGCTGATCTCGGCCGCACGACGGCCGTCGACAGTCTTGAAACTCTGCAGGTGAAGATTGACGGCGCGGCGATCGACGATGAACAGGCTGACGCCGTCGCGGTCGAGGCGATGGCCTGAGTTACGCGCCGAGACGATCAGGTAATCCGCCCAGGGCGCGCCGATCACGGCCGCTTTCTCGCCGTTCAGAACATAGTCGCCGCCGTCGCGGCGCGCCGACGTCGCGACGTTTGCAAAATCGTAGCGCGAGGATTTCTCGGCCCAGGCCAGCGCCCAGATCGATTTCCCGGCGATGATGTCGGGGATGAACCGATCGTTCTGTGCGGATGAGCCTTCGCTCTCGATCAGGCCACCGGCCAGAACGATCGTCTCCAGAAACGGCTCGACCACGAGCTGACGGCCAAACTCCTGCATCACGATCATGGTGGCCAACGGGCCGCCGCCGAGACCACCGGCTTCTTCGGAAAACGGCGCGGCGAGCAAGCCCAGTTCTGCGAAGGAGGCCCAATGCTTGCGGCTAAAACCCTCCTCGCCGGCGACGATCTTGCGGCGGGCTTCGAAGTCATACTGATCGCGCAACAGCCGCTGCACGCTGGACCGCAACAATTCCTGCTCTTCCGTGAACTGGATATCCATCAGATCCCTCGTGCTTTGCGGCTGGAGTGCGATGAGCTTCAAAGTCCCAGCACCGCCTTGGCGATGATGTTGCGCTGAATCTCGTTCGATCCGCCGTAGATGCTGAGCTTTCGCGAGTTGAGATATTTTTCCGACGCGGTGTGTCCGTAGTCCGGACCTGGCATAAAGCGGTTGGCGCTCATGGGGTGTTCGCGAATTGCTAATCCATAATTGCCGATCGCCCGATGCGTCAGCTCGGTAATGTTCTGAAAGATTTCCGTTCCGCGGATCTTGAACAGCGATGCCGCCGGACCTGGATCGATGCCGCGCGCCATCTGCGCGACGACGCGGAGCTCAGTCGCTTCCAGCGCGAGCACGTCGAGCTCGATGCGGGCGACGTCCCTGATAAATTCGAGATGGGCCGGATCTTCCTCGGGAATCTCGGCGTGCACGATCTGCTTCAGCCGCTCCAGGTACCGCGTCGAGCGGCCGATGCCGGCCATACTGGTGCGTTCGTTGCCGAGCAGGAATTTGGCGTAGGTCCAGCCGTAGTTTTCCTCGCCGATCAGGTTGACGATGGGAACCCGCACGTCTTCGAGAAAGACCTCGTTCACCTCATGCGCGCCGTCAATGGTGATAATGGGCCGCACGGTGACACCTGGCGATTTCAAGTCGATCAGGAGGAACGAAATGCCGGATTGCGGTTTCGCGGTTGCGTCGGTTCGCACCAGGCAAAATATCCAGTCGGCGTGTTGCGCCAGCGTGGTCCAGGTCTTGTGCCCGTTGACGACGTAATGATCGCCATCGCGCTCCGCCTTGGTTCTGACAGAGGCGAGGTCGGAGCCTGAGCCCGGCTCCGAGTAACCTTGGCACCACCAATCCTCGCCGGAGAGAATGCGCGGCAAAAACCTTTGCTTCTGCGCCTGACTGCCGAAGGTGTAGATGACAGGACCTACCATGGTGACGCTGAACGCCAGCGGCGGCAGCGTTCCGGCCCGGCTCGCTTCCTGCTCAAAGATGAAGCGCCGGGTGATCGACCAGCCGGGCCCGCCATATTCCTTCGGCCAGAGCGGCGCGATCCAGCCCTTTTTGTGGAGGATGCGATGCCACAGCAGCATCTGCTCTTTGCTCAGGTCGGTCTCCGGATTCGGGACGCGCATCTCCGCCGGATAATTTTGCGCGATAAAGCCGCGCACCTCGTCGCGAAACGCCGCGTCCTCGGGAGAGAGCGTCAGCTCCATCGGAAGCGCTCCCTACCACTTCTCGCCGAACGGACGGATTTCCAGTTCAAACGTCCAGGCGCTCCGCGGCTGCTGATAAAGCTGCCAATAAGATGCCGCGACTGATGCCGGCGGCATCAACAGATCAGGATTGTCGAGTGCATTGGGCCCAAGCGCTTCAAGCCGCCGCTGCCGCACCCATTCGGTATCGACACCGGAATCGATGATCAGGTGCGCGACGTGGATGTTCTTCGGCCCCAATTCACGCGCCATCGCCTGCGCGACGGCGCGCAGGCCGAATTTCGCGCTGGCAAACGCGGCATAGCCACTGCCGCCGCGCAGGGAGGCGGTGGCGCCGGTGAAGAAGATGTTGCCCTTGCCGTGTGCCAACATCAGCCGCGCCGCCTCGCGGCCGGCGAGAAAGCCGGAATAGCAAGCCATTTCCCAGACCTTGCGGAACACGCGCTCGGTGGTCTCGAGGATCGGGAAATTCACGTTGGCGCCGATGTTGAAAATGCAAACTTCGAGCGGCGCGTGCTTGTCGGCATCGCTGAGGAAGGCGACGGTCTCCTCCTCCTTGCGGGCGTCGAGCGAACGGGCGTGGATTTCGCCACCGGCGGCCTCGATCTCCTTGACCAGCGGCTCCAGCTTGGCGCCGTTGCGGCGCCCGGCGAAGATCGTGAAGCCTTCGGAAGCAAATTTCTTGGTTATCTCGCCGCCGATGAAGTCGCCGGCACCGATGACCGCTACGGTCGCGTTTCTCTTCTGCATGGCACTTCTCCGGCTCGAGTAAGGATTTTTAGTTCGCAGACAGTGTCGTCACGGGACTGCGCAGCGACTCCGCCAATTTGTGCTTGAGGATCTTTCCGGTCGAGGTCGCCGGCAGCGCATCGAGAACGATGATCTCCGAAGGGCGCTTGTAGGATGTCAGCTGCGGCGCGACATGGGCCATCAAATCCTGCGGGCTGATCTTGGAGCCCTGTAGCAGTTGCACAAAAGCGACCACCTCTTCGTTGCCTTCAACGGGTCGGCCGACCACGGCGCACTGCACAACGGCGTCGTGCGTACTCAGCACGGCCTCGATTTCGGCGGGATAGACGTTGAAGCCGGAGCGGATGATCATCTCCTTGGTGCGGCCGACGATGAACAGGCAATCGCCGTCGAAGCGCGCAAGATCGCCGGTGTTGAACCAGCCATCGGGATCGATCGCCTTGGCGGTTAGATCGGGCGCGCGGTAATAGCCGAGCATGACGTTCGGGCCGCGGACATGAAGCTCGCCGATCTCACGGTTCGCTACAATAGCGCCGTTTCGTCCGACGATTTTGGCTTCAACGCCCGGCACCAGCGTGCCGACCGAATTGTCGCTCCGGGGCACGTCGGGACGGACCCCGGAAATCCCGGGCGAGCATTCGGTGATGCCGAAAGCGTTGAGCAGCGGCAGGCCGAGTTCCTGCTCGACCCGCGATTTGAGATCGAGATCGAGCGGCGCGCCGGCGACCGAGATCAGCCGTAGCGATCCGCGATTGAGTTTCGGAAGGCCCGCGAGCCGCTTGAATTCGAGCAGCCGCTGATAGGTAGCGGGGACGCCGTTCAGAATGGTGATGCCCTCTTCGGCCATCGCCTTGGCAAGCGCCGCCGGTTCGTATTTGGCGACAAGCCGGACGGCGGCGCCGGTCATCAGCGTCATGGCGAGCAGGGAAATGCCGACGATATGGGAGATCGGCAGCACGCAATATTGCACGTCGGCGGCCGTCATGTTTCGCAGCGCCGCTGTCGTCTGGGCGCTGAACAGGAGATTGCGGTGGGTCAACATCACGCCCTTCGGCGCCCCTGTGGTGCCCGACGTGTAGATGAGAACCGCGACCTGTTTTGCGCCATCCGCCTCGACCGGCTCGGCCGAGGTATTTTCATTGAGCGGAGAGACGCCGATGCCGTAGAGCGGCCCAACGTCCTGCACATTCGCACCATAACGCGACGCGTGGGCGGCCGCTTCCTTTGAAACGTCTGAGGTGAAGAAGATGCGGCGCGCGCCGCTATGATCGCGGATCTGGTCGAGTTCTCGCGGCGACAGCCGCGGGTTGGCGACGATCGCCCAGGCATCCAGCCGGCTTGCCGCGAACAACAGGCATGCCAGCGCGACGCAGTTCTCGCTCGTTATCACCACGCGGTCGCCGGCGCGGATACCCAGTGCGCGTAGCGCGTCCGCGGTCCCGCTCACCGCGCGGTCAAGCTCGCGATAGGTCAGGCTTGCGCTGTCGTCGATCAGCGCCACGCGATCCGGGCCTGCCGCAATGGGCTGATCGATCACCTCATGGAGACGGTTCGGCAACGCTTTTAAAATTGCGGCCGCCGCGGCCTGTTGCTCCGATTTCGCCAAAAATCCCTCCCGCCGCTCTGCCGCTTGTTTCAAGCCTGATTCGGTCGGGCTGTTCACGCGGTCTTGAGCCGCGCGGCACCCAACTGTTCGACGATCGATTCCTCGACTTCGCGCAGGCGATCCTTGCCGAAGAACATCTCGTTGCCGACAAAGAACGTGGGCGAGCCGAACTCGCCGCGCGCAACCGCAGTGCTGGTGTTGTCGATCAGCCGCTTCTTCACGTCGTCCTGCTGCGCGCGGGCGATCAGGCGATCGATATCGATACCTGAAGAAGCAAACGCATCGCGGAAGATTTGCGGATCGTCCATCTTCTTCGGCTCGACCCACATGTGATGATAGGCCGCGCGGAAATAGGGTTCGAACAAATTCTCGAACTGCGCCGCGACGGCGCCGCGCATCAGCATCAGCGTGTTGACCGGGAAGAACGGGTTGGATTTGAATTTTGTGATGTTGTGGCGCTGCAGGAAGCGTTGCGTTTCGAGCGCGTTGTATTCCGGCTTATTCCTGATGCCGCGCAGGGAATCGAATGGCGACATATTGCCGGTAGCCTTATAGACGCCGCCAAGCAGCACCGGGACGTAGTCGAATTTGACGCCGGTGCGCCGCTCGATCTCCGGCAGCACCAGTTCGGCCAGATAGGCGTTCGGACTACCGAAATCGAAGTGGAATTCGACCTTGAGCGGACTAACCATCGAATGCCCTTTCCCTGGAATGGCGGCATAGGCCGCAGCCCCGGTCATTGCGCTTTTTCTTTAAAGTTCTGTTTTAGAACTGTCAATACCCTGTTGGTCTTCGTGCGATGGAATAGCTGTGCCCGCAGTTGAACATTACTGAGTGCCGATTTAGAATGAATGCTGCTTCGCACCGGCTCGGGTGGGCGAGGCAAGTGACTGGAGAAGTTCATGAAGTGGGATGCCCTTGAGGAAGAACCGTGCTCGCTGGCCCGCACCGTCGCCGTGATCGGCGACCGCTGGAGCCTCTTGATCTTGCGGGAGTGTTTTCTGCGCAAGCGACGTTTCGAAGCGTTTCAGGCGTCGCTCGGCATCACTCGCCATCTGCTCGCGGAGCGATTGAAGAAGCTCGTGCGCTTCGGCGTGCTGCGCCGGATTCCGTACCAGGAATCCCCCAAACGCTACGAATACATCCTGACCCAGAAGGGCCTCGACCTCTATCCGGTCATCATGTCGATCGTGCACTGGGGCAACATCCATATGGTCGACGCGCGCGGCCGCCCGATGCTGCACCAGCACAAGACTTGCGGAAAAATGTTTGATCCGGTCATGGTCTGCTCGGAGTGCGGCGAACCGCTCTTCGCCAAGGCCGTCCACGTGCATCCCGGCCCCGGCGCGCGACCGACGTCGTCGGTACAGGCGGAAGACGCCGGCAGGGGCAAAACGAAGATAAATGCCGCGTAGCCCGCCTCCGCGGGCATGACAGCGGAATCCTACTCCGACCCCGCATCAAGGATCTCGCCGACCGGTTCCCAGCTGCTGCCATTCCAGCGCTGCAACTGTAGCTGCGTCCAGACCATGTTGTTGGTCGCGCTCGTGTTGATCTTGATGCCGGGCAGCGCGGTCGGCTGCACGAAATCCTTCAGCGCCTTTGCCTGTTTGATGATGTTCGCGCGCGAAAGATCGTCGCCGCATTGCTTGATGATCTGCTCCAGCAGCATGCCCTGCTGGTAACCCGACAAATAGCTGGTGTTGGTGATATCGGCGCCTGCGAGGTACTTTTCGAAGAACGCGTGAAAGGCTTTGGTGCCTGCGTCGTTACTCCACCTGGGATCGTTGGGATCCTTGTTCATCGTGCCGACTATGACGCCGATTGAATTCTCGAGGCCCGCCGGCTTGAGCGTTCCGCCAATGGAGCCGGAAGGATAGTTGATGATCAGCGTCGGCTTCCAGCCGGTCTCGGCTGCCCGGCGGATCGCCTGTGCCGCAAACTTTGGCGTGCCCGCGACGAACAGCGCTTGCGCGCCAGAGCTCTTCAGGGAGACAACCTGCGAGTCGACCGTCGGCTCCGTCACCTCATAGCTTGCGGTCACTACGCGCTTGTCGAAATCCGCACCCAGCACCGTCTTGAAGGCGTTGACGTAGTCCCTTCCGAGATCGTCGTTCTGATAGAGGATCGCGTATTTTCCCGTCGGCAGCGCACGCGTGAGGTACTTGGCGTAGATCTTTCCTTCGGTGTCGTAGCTGACGAGCCCGGTGGTGGTGAGCGGATAGTCTTTCACATTGGTGAATTTGCTCGCGCCGGAGAAGACCGCGATTGTCGGCACGGCCTTCGCCGCGAGATATTTCGCCACCGCGGAATTGCCGGCGGTGCCGAGCTGGCCGAACATGAAGGCGATGTCGTCACTCTCGACCAGCCGGCGCGCATGTTCGAACGCCTTCGGCGGGCTATAGGCATCGTCGAGCGCAATGTAGTTGATCTTGCGGCCGGTGATGCCGCCGCGGTCGTTGATTGACTGCACGTAGGCGAGCAAGCCGCGTCCGACCAGCCCAATCGACGACGCCGGACCACTGAACGGAAAGACGCCCCCGATCTTGATCTCGGTCGCCGTCACGCCGGGCGTGTCGGCGGCGACTGCGGAGGTCGAAACGGCCAACAAGAACGCGCAGGCCAGCTTGATGCCTTGAAACATCTTGATCGCTCCGATCCCATGCGCGTCACCAGGCGCGGCTAATTGCGCTGATGGACGCTTGTTGCTTGGCCCCGCCGCTGCGGGGTGAAAGGTGCTACACAGTTCTAATTTAGAACTCGTCAAGCGATACGTTGTCGATCGAGAGATTCCGCGAATGACGAATATTCAGCAAATCTGCACGTTTCCGCAGCAAGAGCAGCTAGATGGCAGCGCGCTATTGATCGTTCTTTTTCGATACGACACTTGCTGTATCGGCGACCGCATCAGTCTGCTAAGCCTAGCTGGCGCGGTTCCAAAAGGCCGGAAAACGGCCAAATCCTTCAATTTCGGCCAGTTTTGGTGCCCGTTTTCCTTGACTCCCGGCGATCAGCGGCTATAAGACGCGGCATCCGGCGCGGGATTTCTCGCGCCGCTTGTTTTTGCGCGAATTCATAGGGGCTCGTTGCCCGATCGCGCGGAAATCGTACCCATAACGACTGAACAAAAAGCCGACCCGGACGCGTTCCGAGGCCGGGATCGAACACGAAGGAATTAAACGATGTTCGCAGTCATCAAAACCGGCGGCCGGCAGTATCGCGTCGTTCCGGATGATGTGCTCGAGATAGGCAAGATCGCCGGCGATGTCGGCTCGATCGTGCAGCTTGGTGAAGTCCTGGTGGTCGGCGGCGACACACCGGTGCTTGGCGCACCGGCGGTAGCCGGCGCTTCCGTTGCGGCCGAAGTGCTGCAGCACAAGCGCGGTCCGAAGGTGATCGCGTTCAAGAAGCGCCGCCGCAAGAATTCGCGCCGCAAGCGCGGCTATCGCGACGAGATCACGGTGCTTCGCATCACCGAGATCCTGACCGATAACGCCAAGCCTTCGATCGGCCCGCGGCCGAAGAAGGAAAAGGTTGCTGCGGCGCCCGCCGAGGACGATGACGCAGCGCCGAAGACCGCAAAGAAAAAGGCGCCGGCCAAAAAGGCCCCGGCCAAGAAGTGATCGTGACGCGTCATAAACTGATGCGTGACAAAAAGTGAAATGATTCCGTCAAGGAATTGATCTAGAGATATTTGGAAGTTGGAGACGGGCCATGGCTCACAAAAAAGCAGGCGGTTCATCGCGGAACGGACGTGATTCAGCGGGCAAGCGCCTCGGGATCAAGGCGTACGGCGGCGAGCGTGTGATTCCCGGTAACATCATCGCGCGTCAGCGCGGTACTACCTGGCATCCCGGCCTTAATGTCGGCATGGGCACCGATCATACCCTGTTCGCCAAAGTCGAAGGTCATGTCGAGTTCCGTGCAAAAGCCAATGGCCGCACCTTCGTATCGGTGATTCCGCTCACGGAGGCCGCAGCCGAATAGACGGTGGACAACATGAGTCCGCCGGATCCTGTTGAACCGGCGGAGTCGAAATGGCTCCAAAGGGGAGGCGGGAAACCGGCCTCCCCTTTTTGTTGCGCGCGTTCCCCGCACGAGCCCGCGCGATGATCCAAGAGTTGCGTAACCAAGCGTTGGCGTTTTGTTTTCGCATCACAGGAGCCCGACATGCTGCAGGACATCCCGACCCCTACATTACGCGAGGCAAGAGCTTGCGTCCTCGAGACGGAGCGGCTGACATTACGCAGGCCGACCCTCGCGGACGTAAAAGCGATTGCGCATCTCGCCAACGATCGTCGCATTGCGGAAAATACCCGCCGCTTGCCGCATCCCTATTCCCGGGATGATGCGGTCGACTTCGTTCGCGCGACGGCTGACGGCCACCGCGAGACGGTGTTTCTGATCGAAAACAACCATACGCCGATCGGGATGGTCGGCATCGACTGGCACCAAGTGGACGCGCCGGAACTCGGCTATTGGCTCGGCGTCGACTATTGGGGCCAGGGTTTTGGCACTGAAGCCGCGCGCGGTGCGATCGATTTCTTCTTCGAGGAATTCGATGCCGATCTGCTGTTCTCCGGCGCCCGCGTCGCCAACCCGGCCTCGCGCAACGTTCTGGAGAAATGCGGCTTCCAGTGGAGCGGCGTCGAGTTGCACCGCTTCGAGGCGCTGGGATCCTCGACCCCGGTCGATTGCTTCCGCCTTTCCCGCAGCGTCTGGTCGTCGCTGAAGCACTGGGGCAATTCGATGAGGAGGAACCGGTAGTTCGCTCGGTCCTCAACAGGTGGGTCGCCCCGCGAAAGCGGGGGACCTAACTGAGTCGTTTGTTGGCTGTGGGCCCCAGCGCTTGCGCTATTAGACGCATCGGCGGTTATGGGCCGGGGCGAGAGTGATCGACGCGTTTACACCGGCGGACTGACCATCGCCTCCTCGCGCCCCAACTTCTGCTCGCGCAGGAAAATGTAGAGCCCGGCGGCGATGATGATCGCGGCACCCAAGATCGTCGCCCACGACGGCACGTCGCCGAACACGACGAAGCCGAAGATAACCGCCCAGAGGATCATCGAATATTGATAGGGCACCACGACGCTGGCGGGTGCGAGTTTCAGCGAGCGATTGACGCACAATAGTGCGGCCACCGAAATAATGCCGGCTACCGCGAACAGTACGAGACTGCCCGCACCCGGCGTCACCCACCCAAACGGCGACAGCACCGCGCCTAACAGGAACGTGCCGCAGAATTGCGACGATGCCAGCACGATATCCGGCGTTGCCCGCAGCGAGCGCGTGATCAGCATCAGCACCGCAAACGACAGGCTGCCGCCGAGCGCGATCATCGCCGGCCAGCTCACGGTTTGCGCCGACGGCCGCAGCGCGATCAGCACGCCGCAGAACCCGACCAGGATCGCGGACCAGCGCCGCCACCCGATCTGTTCGCCGAGCACCACGCCCGACAGCGCGGTGACGAAGATCGGACCGGCCAGGTAATAGGTGATGACGTCGGCGAGCGGCAGATAGACGGTGGCCAGGAAGAAGGCCGCGACCTCGACGGTCGAAAGCGTCACCCGCAGCAATTGCAGCCATGGACGTTCCAGGCGCATGAATTCGGCGCGGTGCTTGCATATCATCGGCAGCAGCACGAGCAGCGCGGCGCAGGCACGCAGCCACAGCAATTGCCCGACCGAATAGGTCGCGACGATGAACTTTCCCATCGCATCGCCGAACGAGAACATGAAGATCGACAGCAGCATCAGTCCGATGCCGGCAAGGCGCGCGGAACGATCGTCGTAGGTGGAAAGTTTGGCGAAGAGGCTCATGAGGTATCCGCAGGACGGCAACGCAGCGCCCGCTTATCAGGTTGCAGATCGTCTCTCCAGCGCCATTCTACGCTGCGCAATTGCGCATCGTAGATGCGGCTTGCGTTGGCAATTGCCGACCGGAGGCGCAGGCCTGAAATCCATACTGCGATCGTGGTTATGGATTCTCTGATGTGCAATTGCACATCAAAGCTCGCTCGTTTTACTCGCGCCGGAAACGACGAGCTAATTGTCGCAGCTCCCTCTCTGCGATAGGGGTAGATGGCTATCCGCAAGACATCGCAGGAAACACCACATGATCGACTTCGATCCCGCCGAGCACCGCATGGTGTCCAAGCAGCGCTGGTTCGAGGATTTTACGGTTGGCGAGCGCTTTGTGATCCCGAGCCGGACCCAGACCTCGGCCGTGTTCGCCGCCTTCCAGACCGCGAGCGGCGACACCCATCCGATCCATTACGATGTCGAATATTGCCGCGCCCGCGGCATGCCGGGCCTGCTCGCCCATGGTTTTCAGACCCTTGTGCATACCGCGCCGGGCGCCGGGCTGTTTCCTTATATCGTGGAGGAATCGTTGGTCGGCTTCCTCGAGCAGTCGAGCCGGTTCTTAAAACCGGTATTTGCCGGCGATACGATCTATCCGGCGCTGGAAGTGACGGAGCTTACGCCCGGCCGCACCACCGGCGTGGTGACGCTGCGCTCTACCGTGTTCAATCAGCGCAAAGAGCTGGTGCTGGAAGGCACGCAGAAATTCCTGATCCGCCGTCGGCCAGCGCGTAGTTGCCCCGAAAGCCGCAAAAACGCCTGAAAATTAAGGCTTTTCGCCGATGTTCGGCCGCTTGAGGGTTGCCGCACTGGCCTCCCTGCCTTACTTAGAACCTCGGTTCAGAACCGAGGTTCTAAACTTTTGTTTTGACGCGTTTTCTTCACGCGAACCGGCACCCACTTCGCTCGAAAACGCGATGGTAAAATCATGAAATTCCTTGACGAAGCAAAGGTCTATATTCGCTCCGGCGACGGCGGCAACGGCTGCGTCGCGTTCCGGCGCGAAAAGTTCATCGAGTTCGGCGGCCCCTCCGGCGGCAATGGCGGC
>JBJMTR010000086.1:0-5895 GCA_045811565.1 Bradyrhizobium sp. | reverse complement strand
GCGGCCGCGGCGATCGAATTCATCCTTGATGACGTCGAGCAGGCGGCGATGCAGCCGCTCTACCAAAGTCAAGGCTTCAAGATAGAGCGGCTGCACCGGAGCTTGACCTGCAGCACGATCAGCGGTTTCCACCGCCGTTGCAACGGCTTTCATCATGACACTTCCCCTGTTGTCGTTTTTATCGACTTATTCGACGAAACTTGTGTCCCGCCTGATAGCTTCAACTTAAGGGGCCGGTTTGAAGATCCGCTTAAATAAGACAATAAAGAGATCATGAATTTAAGACAGTGAATGGCGGATTAAGCCCATGAACAAAGGACTTTTCGCAACGCTTCATTGACGGTGCAAAGGCCCTGTTCACGCTTCGTCTACCTGCCCTGTCGCATTCGGAAACAGCTTCGTTTGAATTCGAAACGCCTGCGTAACAGGTATGAGGGAACCCTTTACGGTGTCCGAATTGTTACCGCGAACTTTTCTGAAAATTGTTTGGGAGCACGTTGCGATTTTTGCAGACGCGGAAGTTAATGCATCTTCCAGTGCGGTGGCTTTCATCCTTTGAGACGCGGCAAAGGCGCCGCTCCTTTCAGGATGAGGTCTATCTGGGATCCTCATGGTGACGAGCGCGGCAACGCCTCGCGTCTCGAACCATGTGCGCCACCGAATGCTTGCGCCTATGGCGGCCGCTCGCGCGCGGCCATCCAGGCCAGCGCCAGGTAGGCCGCCAGCATCACGGCCTCGAACGCCACAACCGTCAGGCTGCCACCGTAGATACCGGGAAACATCAGTTCGATGACCGCCATCGAGACGACGGTCGTCAACCACACCACGGCGCCCCACGGCGTCGCCAGCCAAAGACCGACGGCCGCGACAAGTTCGATCACGGCAAAATAGACGGTCGCGGTCTGCCAGGCCATCGACTGGTTTTCGAACGCATCTTCCTCGCCGCCGATGAAGCCGGTCACCTGCGCCCAGTGATAAAGGCCCTTGGCGACCGAGACCACCGCCATGATGCGCAGAAAGAATACCAGCCGCCGGGTCCACGCATTGTCGTCCGGCTCGATGCGATCGGACGAGATCGCCGCCACCGACATGGCATTGTCGCGCGATTGGTCGCGCGCGGATGTATCAGACATGCGAATCGTCTCTCTTAGACCGGAAAGGTGCCATCGCAGCGCAGTCTTGGCCTGTCGCTTGCCCAAAATCAATCGGCGTTGCGGCAGATCAAGCCCGCGGTGACGTGGCACCCGCAAGATGCTAGAATTGGAACGTCGAAATCAGCCTGCCGTCGAGGAGTACCTGCCAATGGCGATCAAATTCGGGCGCCCGATCGAAATGCGCGACGCGCCGCGGCGCCAGACTGCCCTTGCCTCGCCCCCGCTGGACCTGACGATTCGCCCGCGCCGCAACCGCAAAGCCGAATGGGCGCGGCGCCTGGTGCGTGAAAACGTGCTGACGTCAGACGATCTGATCTGGCCGCTGTTCGTGGTTGACGGCAACAACACGCGTACGCCCGTGGCCTCGATGCCCGGCGTCGACCGGCTCAGCGTCGATCAGGCGGTGCGCGATGCCGAGCGCGCCGCGAAACTGAACATTCCCTGCATCGCCCTGTTTCCTTATACCGAGCCATCGCTGCGCGACGAGCACGGCTCCGAGGCGCTGAACCCGGACAATCTCGTCTGCAAATCGGTGCGTGCGATCAAGAAAGAGTTTCCCGAGCTTGGCGTGCTCTGCGATGTCGCGCTCGATCCCTTCACAAGCCACGGCCATGACGGGCTAATCGCGGATGGCAAGATCCTCAACGATGAGACGGTAGCGGTACTGGTGAAACAGGCGCTGGTGCAGGCGGAAGCCGGCTGCGACATCATCGCGCCCTCGGACATGATGGACGGCCGTGTCGCCGCGATTCGCGAGGCGCTGGACGAGGCCGGCTTCCTCGACGTCCAGATCATGTCCTATGCCGCAAAATATGCCTCCGCCTTCTACGGCCCGTTCCGCGACGCGATCGGCTCGGCGAAAACGCTGACCGGCGACAAGCGCACCTACCAGATGGACGGCGCCAATTCCGACGAAGCGCTGCGCGAGGTCGAACTCGATATCGCGGAAGGCGCTGATATGGTGATGGTGAAGCCGGGCATGCCGTATCTCGACATCGTGCGGCGGGTAAAGGACACCTTTGCGATGCCGACCTTCGTCTATCAGGTATCAGGCGAATACGCGATGATTGCGGCAGCCGCCGGCAACGGCTGGATCGACGGGGAACGCGCCATGATGGAAAGCCTCGTCGGATTCAAGCGCGCCGGCGCGGACGGCATCCTCACCTACTTCGCGCCGCGAGCCGCCGAAAAGCTGAAGGCTAATTCATAGAGTTGGCAAAAGCGCACTCTTTGCGCGGTGCCCGCCATTTAGCTCGGAAGCATCATCTAAAGGTGTGCACGCTTCGCTTTGCCGATCCTTCAGCCGTGGAATCGCCGGAATCATTGCGGCTTGTTAATGCTCCCTGACCCCTTGCGGGCGCGCGGCCGGTTCCCATGTCCTGCCGGACAGCACGTCGGAGGCTAATCATGTCTTACAGCGGTTCGGATAACACCAGCGATGGGTGGCGCAACGACGGCGGGGTTCCGCCGCATGCGTTCGATCCTTGGTTGCAACCGGAATTGTTTCGTGGCGTCCTGACGCGGCGGGTTTTCGCGTTCCTCATCGATCTGGTCGTGCTGTCGGTCCCCGTGATCCTGGCGGTGCTGTTCATCGCCGTGTTCGGTATCGTAACGCTTGGTCTCGGCTGGGCACTGTTCTGGCTGGTGTCGCCAGCGTCCGTGATCTGGGCAATCGTTTATTACGGCTCATCGATCGGCGGACCGCATTCGGCCACCCTGGGCATGCGCGTGATGGATTTGGAATTGCGCACCTGGTACGGCGCACCGGGCTATTTCGTGCTCGGCGCCATGCATGCCGTGCTGTTCTGGGCATCGATCTCGTTCCTGACGCCGCTGGTCCTGCTGGTCGGCCTGTTCAACGGCCGCCGCCGCTTGCTGCACGATATCGTGCTCGGAACCCTGATCATCAATAGCTCGGTCCGCACCCAGGTCGCGCCGGCGGCGCGGTCCTACTGAAGCCAACCGTTGTGGGACCGCCAAACCAATTGACCGTCAGCCTCCGCGGCGCGATGTTATGTGCTGATGCTTCGGAGGCCTGACGACCTGACGTGACCCAACACTCGCGTGACACCCCGCAGTTTTACCTGACAGCGCCCTCGCCCTGCCCCTATCTGCCGGGCCGCCATGAGCGCAAGGTGTTCACGCACCTGGTTGGCGACAAGGCCGGCGATCTTAACGACCTGCTGACTCATGGCGGCTTCCGCCGCAGCCAGTCGATCGCCTATCGCCCGGCCTGCGACCAGTGCCGCGCCTGCGTTTCGGTGCGGGTAATCGCCAACGAATTCCGCCCTTCGCGCAATTTCCGGAAGATTCTCGCGCGCAATTCCGACGTCATCGGCGAGCAGCGCAGCGCGGTGCCGACCTCGGAGCAGTATTCCGTGTTCCGGGCCTATCTGGACAGGCGGCACCGCCACGGCGGCATGGCCGACATGACCGTGCTCGACTACGCAATGATGGTGGAAGATAGCCACGTCGAGACCCGCATCATCGAATACCGCAAGCGCGGCATCGACAGCGGCATCACCGGCCGCGGTGACGAACTGATCGCCGTGGCGCTGACCGATGTACTCAGCGATGGGCTGTCGATGGTCTATTCGTTCTTCGAGCCGTCGGAGGAAAACCGCTCGCTGGGTACCTTCATGATCCTCGACCACATCGCACGCGCCCGCAGGCAAGGCCTGCCTTACGTCTATCTCGGCTACTGGATCGAAGGCTCGAAGAAGATGGACTACAAGGGCCGCTTCCTGCCGCAGCAGCGCCTGGCGCCGTCAGGCTGGCTGCGGGTCGATGCCTCAGGCGAAGTGCCGTCGGAGCCGCAGGATTGATTTAAGCGAGCTATCGCCCCTTGCTCCACCGTCATCGCCCGCGAAGGTGGGTAATCCAGTACGTCGCGGCTTCTCGATTGCGGGCGCCTCAGGAATACTGGGTCGTCCGGTCAAGCCGGGCGATGACAGGGGTGTTTGGTGCTGCTTTCCCGCCTCACCCGAAGAACGTGTCGAACAGCAACTTCACGTTGAGGATCACGATAATCCCGGCCACGATCCAGGCCACCGCGGCGACGGAACGGGGTATGGCAAAGCTGCCCATCTTCCGCCGATCGGAGACGAACCGCACCAGCGGAATGACGGCGAACGGAAGTTGCATCGACAGAACGACCTGACTGAAGACGAGGAGTTGTCCGGTACCACGCTCGCCGTAGAGCGCCGTGACGATGACGACCGGAACGATGGCGATGCCGCGCGTAATCAGGCGCCGCGCCCAGTTCGGCAGGCGCAGGTCCAGAAAACCTTCCATGACGATCTGGCCAGCCAGCGTCGCGGTTACGGTCGAGTTGAGGCCCGACGCGAGCAGCGCGACGGCGAATAATGTCGAGGCAATACCGAGACCTAACAGCGGCGACAAAAGCTCGAATGCCTGGCCGATTTCAGCCACCTCGTCATGGCCGCTGGAATTGAACGTCGCGGCAGCGACAATGAGGATTGCAGCATTGATGGACAAAGCCAGCATCAGCGCGATCGTAGAATCGGTCGTCGCCCATTTGATCGCATCCTGTCGGCCTTCGTCAGTGCGCGGATAGGCACGGGTTTGGACGATCGAGGAGTGCAGATACAGATTATGCGGCATCACCGTTGCTCCGATGATGCCGATCGCGATGTAGAGCATTTCGGGATTGGTAACGATCGCGGTCGACGGCAAGAAGCCGCCCAACATCGCGGCGACCGGCGGAGCGGCGGCGAAGATCTGGATTGCAAAGCAAACGGCGATGACGATCAGGAGCGCGATAACGAAGGCTTCGAGGAACCGAAAGCCCTTGTTCATCAAGAGCAGCAGCAGGAACGCGTCGAGCGCGGTGATCAGCGCGCCGCCGATCAAGGGAATGCCGAACAGGAGTTTGAGCGCGATTGCCGTGCCGATGACCTCGGCCAGATCGCAGGCGATGATCGCCGCTTCGCAAACAAGCCACAGCAGAAAATTGACAGGCGGCGAATAGGTGGCGCGACAGGCTTGCGCGAGATCGCGGTCGGTGGCGATGCCGAGACGCGCTGCGAGCGCTTGCAGCAGGATCGCCATCAGGTTCGACAGCAGGATCACCGACAGCAGCGTGTAACCGAACTTTGAGCCCCCGGCGAGGTCGGTCGCCCAGTTGCCGGGATCCATGTAGCCGACCGACACCAGGTATCCAGGACCGAGGAACGCCAGCAGCCGACGCATCCAATGGCCCGTGGGGACCGAGATGGTGGCGTTTACTTCGGGCAGGCTCCGCCGGACGCCCGCTGCGGCGTCACCGCGCCAACCTGCGGCGCTTGGTGGGACCTTTGGCAGACCCTCCGCGGTCAAATCAGGTGATCTCGCATCCATTTCGAAATAATGCCTGATGTTCGATCTTAATGCAACTCATTTGCAACTGCATCTAGCAAGGTAACTAAACACCCCTACTCATTTATCGGGAAGCGGGTGGGATCGCGCGTGCTTAGCACCCAGACTATCGGCAATGGATTCCGTTGGAGTTCCGCCATGTCCGAACCCACTCACCTGCCTCCGACCTTCAACCGCCTGGCTTGGTCCAACCTTGCCGCCCAGTCGGCGGAGCAGATAGCGCTCGCCGCCGCCCCCATCGTCGCGGTGCTGCTGCTCGGCGTCGGCGAAGGCCAGACCGGCCTGCTGCAGACCGCGCTGACGCTGCCGTTCATTCTGTTCGCAATTCCGGCAGGGTTGCTCGCCGATCGCATCTCGCGGCGAT
>JBJMTR010000085.1:0-4583 GCA_045811565.1 Bradyrhizobium sp. | reverse complement strand
TATTCCAGCCCCGAGTTAAAAGCGTTGGATTGATGGTGTGATGTCCGTGGCGCGACATAGGCGCACCAAGTGCATCGAAGCGCGATACCGCTCCAAGCCGTGACGTTGTCGTCAACCGTCGCGTTCAACAAAGACGCGTTCCCCAACCGCCGGCCGCTTATCGCCAGCGACCAAATCATTCAGGCTGCCAAAGCAAGCCCAGTTCTCTTACGTAAGTCTTCGAGCGCAATAACGGGCTTTCGTTCGCTTGGCGGTCGAGAGCAGCACAGCTCCAGCTATCGCGCTCAATTCGACCTGCGTTTTGGAACCTTTCAATCGGCGGGCTCTCGCTTCGAGAACCCTGGTCTCCACCCGCAACGGCTGCGGGGCCAAACCGATGTCATGACCGGAACGTAGTCGTTCCCGGGGGATATTCCAAGTGGTTTTTTTGCGTTCCAATCGGACTTTATCTGGGCAATTTGCGTCCCGCCACGGCCCGAGGAATGCCGGCCAGATCGGCCTTGGGCCGGCCGGTGGCGGTCAATCCGGCCGCCATCATCAAAGCTTCAATCTCCCCGCTCTGGCCCTCGCCGGCCTCCACAACCAGCGCGGCGCCGGGCGCCAAAAGACCCGCGGCCTGCGGGATCAGCGCGCGATAGGCATTGAGCCCGTCGGCTCCGCCATCGAGCGCGGCAAGCGGGTCGTAGTCCCTGACCTCGCGGGAAAGCCCTCCGATGTCCGCCGCGCGGATATAGGGCGGGTTGGACGCAATGAGATCGAATGGGCCCGAGAGTCCGCTCGCGTAGTCGCATGCGATGAACGTCGCGCGATCGGCAAACCCCAATCGCGCCGCGTTGCGACCTGCGGTTTGCAGCGCCTCGGTGCTGATGTCTGTGCCGAATCCGTGCGCTGCGCATAGTTCGGACAGTAGCGCGAGCAGGATCGCGCCCGAACCGGTACCGACGTCGGCGATGCGCAACGGCCGATTGATAGCGCGGTCAGCGCGCAGCATTTCGAGCGCCAGTTCGACCACCGTTTCAGTGTCGGGCCGCGGCACCAGTGTGGCGGAGGAAAGTTCTAACGGCAGTCCCCAGAATTCCTTGCTTCCGAGAATGCGCGCAACGGGTTCACCGGCGAGACGACGGCGCGCGAATCCTTCGAGACGGTTTGATTCATCCGACGTGAGCCGCCGGTGCGCGGCGGTGATCATGCCGGTCAGATCAAGGTGGAGCACACTACCGATCAGCAACCGCGCGTCGAGTTCGGCCGATGAGATCGCGGCGGATTTGAATCGCGACGTCAGCGTGCGCCGTGCGGTTTCGACCGTTTGGCCCATCACTCGTCGTCCCCGCAAAAGCAGGGAGCCATACGCTGCGGCCTCTCGATGTGGGCGATGGTGGTCGACACTTCCCGCAACAATGAACGATTGTGGTTATGGGTCCCTGCTTTCGCAGCGACGACATTGAGATTGTCGTCGCGTCGCGGGGAACTCGAGAGACTGCGGCTCACGCCGCGGCGCCTTGCGCGGCGAGCTGCGCGGCTTGATGTTCCGTCGTCAGCGCATCGATGAGCTCGCCCAGCGCTTCACCCGAGATCACCTGCGGCAACTTATAGAGGGTCAGGTTGATGCGGTGATCGGTGACGCGCCCTTGCGGAAAATTATAGGTGCGGATCCGCTCGGAGCGGTCGCCGGAGCCGACCTTTTCGCGGCGGTCTGCGGAGCGTGCGGCGTCGACACGCTGGCGTTCGGCGTCATAGATGCGCGAGCGCAGGATATTCATCGCCGAGGCCCGGTTCTTGTGCTGGGACCGGCTGTCCTGCATCATCACCACGATGCCGGTCGGGATATGGGTGATACGGATCGCGGATTCCGTCTTGTTGACGTGCTGGCCGCCGGCGCCTTGCGCGCGCATGGTGTCGATCCGCAAGTCCTCATTCTTGACGTCGACGTCGACATCCTCGACCTCGGGAAGCACGGCAACCGTCGCCGCCGAGGTGTGAATGCGTCCCTGCGTCTCGGTGTCGGGCACGCGCTGTACCCGGTGCACGCCGGATTCGAATTTCAGTTTGGCAAAAGCGCCGCGGCCCTGCACCTCGGCGATGATTTCCTTGTAGCCGCCCACGGTGCCCTCGCTGGCGGAGATGACCTCGACCTTCCAGCCCTGCAACACGGCAAACCGCTCATACATCCGGAACAGGTCGCCGGCGAACAGCGAGGCCTCATCGCCGCCGGTACCGGCGCGGATTTCCAGCACAACGTTGCGATCGTCCATGGCGTCCCTGGGCAACAGCGCGACGCGAATCTTCTGCTCCAGCTCGGCGCTGCGCGCCTGCAAGGTTTCAAGCTCGGCTTCCGCCATGCTGCGCATCTCGGGATCGGTTGAGGGATCCACGATCAGGCTTTCGGTATCGACAATCTCGGCGCGCGCGGCGCGATAGGCTTTCACGGCCTCGATCAGCGGATTGAGCTCGGCGAGCTCGCGCGTGATCTGCACGTACTTGTCGGAATTCACCTGGCCAAGCAGCTCGGCCTCGAGAGAGGCGTGGTGAGCGAGCAGGATATCGAGTTTGGCTTCGGGCAGCATGGAGGTTTCTCAATACGGATAACGAGGAAACTGTGTTGTCGGCGAGACAAGCGTCGCTACAACGACAGCCCCTCGGCTTCCGCAAATTCCGTCAGCTTCTGCCGGATCGACACGCTGCCGGCCGGCGCATCCAGCAGCGGCATGATCATGGCTTCGGCCTTATTGGCATCGAGATCGAGGATCATCGCTTTCACCGGGCCGTGCGCGGTCGCCGACAGCGACAGCGAGCGATAGCCGAGCGCGATCAGCGCCAGCGCGCCGATCGGCTTTGATGCCATCTCGCCGCAGAGCGAAGCGGTTTTCTTGGCGGCGGTTGCCTTGCGGACGATGTCGCGCAGCGCGCGCAGGATCGGCGCCGACATGGTGTCGAACCGCTCCGAAACCTTGGCATTGCCGCGATCGACCGCGTACAGGAACTGGAACAAATCGTTCGATCCGACCGAAACGAAATCCACCCGCTTCAAGAGCTCATCGAACTGATAGAGCAGCGCCGGAACCTCCACCATCGTGCCGACGTCGACGCGTTCTGGCAACGAATGGCCGTGTTGGCGCAGATATGTCAGCTCGCGCTCCACGATCGCCTTGGCCTGGTCGAACTCAGTGACGTCGGAGATCATCGGGAACATGATCTTCAGCGCACGCCCGCCGCCGGCCCGCAGCAGCGCCCGAATCTGGCCGCGCAACAGTCCCGGACGGTCCAGCCCAAGCCGAATCGCACGCCAGCCGAGCGCCGGGTTTTCCTCGACCACGCTTTCCATATAGGGAAGTGCCTTGTCGCCGCCAATGTCCAATGTCCGGAACGTGACGGGTTTCGAGCCCGCGGCGTCCAGCACCGTGCGGTACAACGCGAGCTGATCGCTGGTGCGCGGCAGGCTCGGGCTCACCATGAATTGCAGCTCAGTCCGGAACAGGCCGATGCCGGCGCTGCCGGTGTCGTCGATGTGGGGCAGGTCGATGGTCAGCCCGGCATTGATCATGAGCTCGACCGATTGGCCGTCGCTGGTCACGCAGGGCTTGTCACGCAGCGCCGAATACTGCGCCTGCCGCCTCGCGCGGAAGCGCACCCGCTCGGCATAGGCGGATTCGATCTCCGCCGACGGGCGGACATAGATTTCGCCCGATATGCCGTCGACGATGATGGGGTCGCCGGGATCGGCGATACCGGGCGCGTTCGGCACTTCCCCGACCGCTGGGATTCCGAGCGCACGCGCCACGATCGAGACGTGGGAATTCGCCGTGCCTTCTTCCAGCACCAGCCCGCGCAGCCGCTTGCGGTCATAATCGAGCAGCGCCGCCGGGCCCATCGCGCGGGCGATCAGGATGGCGTTGTCAGGCAACTGCTCGCGCGACGGCGCATGGTCCTGGCCGACCAGCTGTCGCATTAGGCGATGGCCGAGGTCCTCGAGGTCATGCAGGCGATCGCGCAAATAGGGATCGGTCGAGCGCAGCATCCGCGCGCGGGTGTCGGACTGGACGCGTTCGACGGCTGCTTCCGCGGTCAGGCCGGTGCCGACCGCTTCATGCAGCTTGTGCGACCAGCCGTGGTCGTTGGCGAACATGCGGTAGGCTTCCAGCACATCGCGGTGCTCGCCGCCGTCGGCGACGTCGCCGCGCTCCAGCATGCGATCGAGGTCGGCGCGCAATTTGGCCAGCGCCATGTCCAGCCGCTTGATTTCCTTCGGCAGGTCCTCGGCGATGTAGTTGATGATGACGACGCGCGGTTCGTGCAGCACGACATGGCCGAGCGCAATGCCGTCGGACAGCACCGCCCCGGTCTTGTGCAGGGAATGTCGCGCCGCCGGCTCGGCGCCGGGCTGTGCCAGGGCCGACAATTCGCCCGAGGCGATCATCTCCGCCAGCACCATGGCGGTGGTCTGCAGCGCCTCGACCTCCTCCTCGACATAGGTGCGTTTGGCGCGGTTCTGCACCACGAGCACGCCGAGCGTGTTGCCGGCGCGCAGGATCGGCACGCCGAGGAAGGAGTGGTAGATCTCTTCGCCGGTTTCCGGGCGGTACGAG
>JBJMTR010000084.1:0-10374 GCA_045811565.1 Bradyrhizobium sp. | reverse complement strand
CCGCCCTCACGGCATGGCGGGTCCACGCTTACCATCATGAGGTCCAGAGGGTCGGTCGTGAGAAAGTATTTTCGGACTATCGCATTCGAATAGGCCAGGTGATCCATGAAGCAAGGCCGGGACGTCCGATTTGGCGACCCGAGCGGCTTACCCCCTACAATGACCCCGTAAGGCGTCAACGGACCTATGTCCTTGTTGCGGAATCGAAGAGTGCCGCACTTCCACTGCAGACCAAATGGCGCCGCGACGCTTTCGAGAGCGTCTATCGTGACGGTTACTTCGCCCATCTGGTCGATTTACCGGACCATCAATCCGGCATCGAATTCGGCCCTCGGCTCTTCGGCGATCCGACGACCGAGTATTTCCGCATTTGCGAGGTCATGCGCGACTACGGGATGCACGAGCGAACCGAGGCGCCGCAGTACTATCCGCCCGTAAATAGGGACTCGGCGTAGAGGCCTGCCGCAGTGACGCTCAGAATGCGGATGAAGCTTTCTCTTCGAGTCGTGCCTGCGAAAGCAGGGAATCCATAACCACAGGCGTTTGCGGTCGCAACGGGTCATCGACCAGCGCTTCCAAAAAAACGATGGACACGCGGGATGCGTCCCGGATCGCGCTTCGCTTGTTCGGGACGACAAGTTGGTGGTTTCGCCTTACGCCGAAATCGCCTTCGCCGAGTCCACCTGATTGCGCAGCATGAATTTTTGTATTTTCCCGGTCGAGGTCTTCGGGATCGGCCCGAACACCACCGCCTTCGGCGTCTTGAACCCGGACATGTGACTGCGGCAGAACGCGATGATCTCGGCTTCCGTTGCCCGCGCGCCGTCCTTTAGTTCGATGAAGGCGCAGGGCACCTCGCCCCATTTCGGATCAGGCTTTGCGACCACGGCAGCGAACAGTACGGCGGGGTGCTTGTAGAGGACGTCCTCGACCTCGACCGAGGAGATGTTCTCGCCGCCGGAAATGATGATGTCCTTGGAGCGGTCCTTGATGATGATATAGCCGTGCTCGTCTAGCACACCGAGATCGCCGGTATGAAACCAGCCGCCGGCGAAGGCTTCCTCGGTGGCCTTCTCGTTTTTGAGGTAGCCCTTCATTACGATATTGCCGCGGAACATCACTTCCCCGATCGTCTCGCCGTCGCGCGGCACTTCGCGCATGGTCTCGGGGTCGAGCACGGTGACGGCTTCCTGAAGCGGGTAGGGCACGCCCTGCCGTCGCTTCATCTGCGCGCGCTGATCGGCCGGCAGATCGTCCCAGCCGGGCTGTTCGGCACAGACCGAAGCCGGGCCATATACTTCAGTCAGCCCGTAGACGTGCGTCAGCTTGACGCCGATGCTCTCGGCGCCTTCGAGCACCGCAACTGGCGGTGCCGCGCCTGCGATCAGGCCGACCACAGGCCGTGCCGCGCTGCCCTTCGGCGCGCCGGGCGCGTTGATCAGGGTGTTGTAGACGATCGGCGCGCCGCACATGTGGCTGACACCGTGCTTCGGGATCAATTCAAAGATCTTCGCCGGATCTACCTTGCGCAGGCAGACATTGACGCCGGCCGCGGCCGCAACCGTCCACGGAAAGCACCAGCCGTTGCAGTGGAACATCGGCAGCGTCCAGAGATAAACGGGGTGCTGGCCGAGATTGCCGGCAAGGATGTTGCTGACGGCGTTCAGGTAAGCGCCGCGGTGATGCGTTACCACGCCCTTGGGATTGCCCGTGGTGCCCGAGGTGTAGCTCAGCGCAATAGCGTCCCATTCGTCGTCGGGCAGTTTTTCGACGAAGGCTGGATCGCCCTGTGCAACCGCCGCCTCATATTCGATTTCGCCGATCCGCTTTCCTCCCGCAAAGGCGGTATCGTCGACATCCATGATAAACGGCTTGCGGCCCTTCATCAGCGTCACCGCTTCCGCGATCACGCCGGAAAATTCCGGGTCGACCAGTATGATCTTTGCGCCGCCATGATCGAGTTGGAACGCGATCGAGAGCGCATCCAAGCGGATGTTGAGCGCGTTGAGCACCGCGCCGGCCATCGGCACCGCAAAATGCAATTCGTTCATTGCCGGAACGTTCGGCAGCATCGCCGCAACGGTGTCACCTTGCCCGATGCCGCGGCCGGCGAGATACGACGCGAAGCGCTTGCAGCGCCCATAGGTTTCCGACCAGGTAAAACTGCGGTCTTCATAGACCGTGCTGACAAGATCGGGATAGACCGCCGCCGAGCGCGCGAGGAAACTCAGCGGCGTCAGCGGCACATAGTTCGCCGGCGTCTTGTCTAGTCCGATGCGGTACTGGTTTTGGGCTGCGCTCATGGCTGTGTCCCATCAAAAAGTTAAGTCTTACAAGAACCCGACGGAAATCCACGGGAAGACGGCAACGATGATCAAACCGATCATCAGCGCCAAAAGATAGCCCCAGATCGGCCTGATCCCTTCGGCCGGATCGACGCGTCCGATGGCGCAGGCGGCATAATAGCCGACGCCGAAGGGAGGTGCGAACAATCCGATGCCCATCGCGAGGATGATGATCATCGCATAATGGACCTCGTGCACGCCGACCGCCCGGGCGATCGGGAACAAGAGCGGCCCGAACAGCACGATCGCCGGGATACCCTCGAGCACGCTGCCGAGGATCACGAAGGCCAGGATCGACACCGCTATGAACGACGCCGAACCGCCGGGCAGGCCAGTCATGGCGGCCGCCAGCGCCCGCGAGAAGCCGGATTGGGTCAGGCCCCAGGCCATCCCGGTTGCGGTCCCGATGATCAGCAGAATCGCGCCCGACAGGCATGCGGTCTCTACCAGCATTGGCATAATCCGCCGCCAGTCGAAATTGCGGTAGATCAATAGGCCATAAATGAAAAAGCCGATGATGAAGGCGTAGACGATGCCGATGGTGGAGACTTCGGTCGCGGTTGCGATGCCCTCGACCACGGCGTAGCGGATCACGAAGGGCAGCGCGATCGCGGGCAGGGCGATGATCAGCGCCCGCACGATCTCGCTGCCGCTGGCCCTGGTGACGTGCCGCAAGTCCTCGTCGCGATAGCGCCACCACACCAGGGCCGATAGTGTGATCGCCAGCACCACGCCGGGCAGCAATCCGCCGGTGAACAGTGCCGCAATCGACACCCCCGTCACCGAGCCGATGGTGATCAGCACCAGGCTCGGCGGGATGGTTTCGGTCTGCGCACCGGTAGCCGCGAGCAGGGCGACGAGATCGCCGGGTCTGGCACCACGCGCCTTCATTTCCGGGAAGAGCACCGGCGCGACGGCTGCCATATCAGCGGCCTTCGAGCCCGAAATGCCCGATACCAGATACATCGCGCCGACCAGCACGTAGTGCAGCCCGCCCCTGACATGGCCGAGCAGGCTCGCCAGGAACGCCACCATCGCCCGCGCCATGCCGGTCATCTCGATCAGCAGGCCCAGGAACACGAACAGCGGCACCGACAGGAGGATGAGGTGGCTCATGCCCTCGTCCATGCGACCGACCAGCACCATCAGCGGTGTATTCGTCGTCAGCGCCAGGTAGCCGTAGGTTGCCAGCCCAAAGCCAAAGGCAATGGGAACGCCGGCGAACACGCAGAAGCCGGCGACACCGACAAAGAAGATGATCAGATTGAGATTGCCGAGCGGCCGCAGCGACCCTTTCAACAACCAGAACACGGCGATGATAGCCGCAACCGACAAGATGGCGGCAAGCAACGTCCGGGCGTTCCCCGCACGCCCCAGCCGCAGGACCGCAAACAGCGCCATCAGGCCAATGCCGACCGGCAGCGCCGCCGCGCGCCAGCTGTTGAGAATCTGCAGCGCCGGCGTGGTGATAAAGCTTTCCTCGTAGGCGTATTCGTAGGAAGGCCAGGCGATCATCAGCAGGAATGCCAGCGCGGCACAGGTCGCCACGAGATCGAGATAGGCGCGCATCGCCGGTCTTGCATTGGCAACCACGGCCGTCATGCGCATGTGCTCGGCGCGGCGGAACGCGACCGCAGCCCCCAGCATCGCCAGCCAAAGGAACAGGATCGACGCCAGTTCATCCGACCAGATCAACGGCTGGTGCAAGCCATAACGGGCCACGACGCCGGCAAACAGGATGACGATTTCGGCGACGACCAGAAGCGCTGCCGGAATCTCGACCAGCACACCCAAAGCATGTTCGATCGATGCCAAAGCCGAACGGCGGCGAGGGGAGTCTTCAGCCACCTCGCCGGCCATCATCTCGGACAATTCGGCATGAGCCATAACGGCCCCCTGCACTCGAGTTGTTGTTTTGGCGCGTTTTCTTCACGCGAACGGGTCTCGAGTTCGCTCGAAAACGCGATCGAACGCTTTACGACAGCTTGCCGACCGACTTTTCCAGCAGCTCCCAGCCCTGGTCGCCGTATTTGCCCTTCCATTCCGCATAGAAGCCGGCAGCGCGGAGTTTTTCACGGAAAGGCGCGACCGTGGGCTGGTTGAACGTCAGTCCTTTGCCGGCCAATTCCTGCTGGAGACCCGCATTCAACTTGGCGACGTCGGCGCGCTCATTGACCGCGGCGGCGTTGATGTTCCTGGCGACGATGATGCGCACGTCTTCCGGCAGCTTCTCCCAGGCCCGGCGGTTGGCCAGGAACCAAAAACCGTCCCACATGTGATTGGTCAGCGAGCAGAATTTCTGCACCTCGTAGAGCTTTGCCGTCGAGATGATCGCCAACGGATTTTCCTGCCCCTCGACGATCTTGGTCTGCAGCGCGGAATAGACTTCGCTGAAATTGATCGAGGCCGGCGAGGCGTCGAAGGCCTTGAACATCGAGGTCCAGAGCGGCGAAACCGGCACGCGGATCTTGAAGCCCTTAAGATCGTCCGGGCCGTTGATCGGCTTGGTCGAGGACGTAGTCTGGCGGAAACCGTTGTCCCAGATCTTGTCCATGACCACGAGACCGGCCTTATTGATCTCGCTCCGCACGTAGGCGCCCAGCCCGCCATCCATGGCCTTCCAGACCGTGTCGTAATCCGGGAACGCGAAGCCGATGCCATTGATCGAAGCCGCCGGTACCAGGGTCGCCAGTATCAGGCCGGACAGCGTGAAGAATTCGACGCCGCCAGAACGAATCTGGCTCAACATATCGGTGTCGGAACCGAGCTGGTTGTTCGGGAAAATCTGCAGGTCGAACCGGCCATTGGTCTCGCTCTTGATCGCCGCCGCCATCTCCTTGGCGCGGACGTTCATCGGGTGGCCGTCTGGGAGATTGTTGGCGTATTTATAGCTGAATTCGGCCGCCTGAGCGCGGACCACCAACGGCGCGCCGATGCCGCCCAAAACCGCAGAGGCGGCGGATGCCTTCAGTAGCGCGCGTCGTGAAAAGTTCATCTGGTTCTCCCTTGAGGCTTGTTGTTGTTCTGAGACCCAATCCTATACGGACCTGACGCCGACCGGTCATCAGCGATCTCGCTCGCGGCGGCTTATTGCAGCGCCGGCAAGCCACGGCAATATCGGCTTTCGGCGAGGCCGAGGATGGCGAAGCGCAACGGTCCGTCACGCAGCCACAGGACGGGGCCAATACTCTGACGGGCATCGCAGGCACCCAGCCAAACTGAACCGGTGCTGGAGGAATTCAATACAAACGTTTGATCTAATTATAGATATAGATATTCCATAATATACCTTATGCGAATCGCGGACGCGGATCGAGGTCGCAATTCGACCGCTAGAAAGATCCCCGCTCCAGCCCAGAATGTGCCGCCCGAACGAAACACAAGTCAAAGAAGCCGGTTGGTTCGAACCGGCATAACGGGAGGTCCATCATGCAAGAGAGCGCCGTTCGCGCGACCGACACGCCTGCAATTCCGTTTGATCGCGACAAGCTCGACCAGCTGATGGAGGCGGGAGGCATCGACATCCTGCTGGCGACTTCCAAGCACAATGTTCAGTATCTCCTCGGCGCAGAGCGCGCGATCTTCTTTGACTACATGGATGCGCTTGGGGTCAGCCGGTACTTGCCGGTCGTGATCTATCCCAAGGGTGCACCTGACAAGGCGGGCTATATCGGGCATCGGCTGGAAACGCACCAGCGTGCCGTCGGGCCGCTGTGGGTGCCGCAGGTTCGTACGGAGGGAAGCGGCTCAGTGGACGCCGTCGCGCGCGCGGTCGGCATCATCAGGAACGCCGGCGTGCCGATGAAGCGGATCGGGGTTGAAATGGCATTTCTGCCGATGGATGCCGGCCGGGCGCTTTCCGACGCCCTTCCCGGCAGCGAGATCAAGGACGCGCTTCTGCTGCTCGAACGACTGCGCGCCGTCAAATCTCAAGCCGAGTTGGCAAAGCTACGGACAGCCTCGGAGTTGGTGATCGAATCGATGCTCGAAGTCATCGCCGATTATGGCCCGGGCAGCACGAAACAGGAGCTTGCCGACGCGCTCCGGATTGCGGAAGTCAAACGCGGTTTGACGTTCGAGTATTGCCTGCTCGCTTGCGGAGCGAATCACAACCGGGCGCCTTCCGCCCAGCGCTGGGAGCAAGGGGACGTGCTGTCGCTGGATTCCGGCGGAAATTTTCATGGTTATATCGGCGATCTTGCGCGCATGGCGGTCTTGGGAAAACCGGATGGCGAGCTGAAAGAACTTCTGGCGGAGATTGAGAGCATCCAGCGGGCCGCCTTCGCCGCGGTGCGGGCAGGCGCCATGGGAGGCGACATCTATGTCGCCGCCGAAAAACTGCTCGCGCAGTGCAGCCAGCGCGACTGCATCGAGTTTCTGGCGCACGGCATGGGACTGGTCAGCCACGAGGCCCCTCGCCTGACGACCAAGGGCCCTGTTCCCTATGATGATCCGGACGCCCATCGGCCATTGCAAGCCGGCATGGTGGTGTCGATCGAAACCACGATGAAACATCCCCGGCGCGGCTTCATCAAGCTGGAGGACACCGTCGCGGTCACGGCGACGGGTTATGAGATATTCGGCGAAGCCGGCCGCGACTGGAACCTTGGCGGCAGCGCGCTCTCGTCCCGGTGACGCAGTGGCTGCGGAGCGTGCAGCTTTTTAATGCCCCGTGAACCGGGGTTTGCGCCGGGTCAGAAACGCCGCGACGCCTTCCTTGTGGTCTTCGCTCAGGCTGGCCAGCGCGAATTGGTCGACGTCCATATGGCTGGCAAGATCATCGAGTGCGTGCGCGAGGCGGTTGACGGTCAGCTTGGTCATCGCGACCGAGATCGGCGGCTGGGCCGCAACTTTTGCCGCGAGTGCCATCGCAGCGTCGAAGGCTTTGGCGGGATCAGCGACCTCCTCGACCAAGCCCCATTCGTAGGCCTCGGCTGCCGAGATGCGCTGGTCGGCCAGGATCACGGCCTGCTTGGTGCGTGCCGGTCCGATCAGATGCAGCATACGCGGCACGCTCTGCCAACTCATGTTCATGCCGAGGCCGATCTCCGGCACGCGCAGATGGGCGTCGCGGGCCATCACGCGAAAATCCAGCGCCACCGCGAGTGCAACGCCGCCGCCGATGCAGAAGCCCTCGATGGCGCCGACGGTGACCTGTTCCATGTCCTGCCAGGCCCGCGTCAGCCGCGGTCCGAGCTTGAGGTGCCGGCGCAGGGTGCCGATATCCATGGACCGGCGCGAGCGGCCCTCCTCATCCTTGAGGTCGAAACCGGCGCTGAACGCCTTCGTGCCGCCGGTCAGCACCACGGCCGAGGTTCCGCCGTCATCCTCAAAGCTGCGCGCCGCATCGGTGAGCTGACGTAGCGCTTCAGGCGACAGCGCGTTGATGCCGTCGCCGCGGTCGAAGCGCACGACTGCGACCCGGCCCTCAGGGCCGAGTCCTTTTTCGATCGTCACAAAGCCAGTCAAGTTGACGCCTCCCTGCCCGCATTTTCTTGTAACGATAGCTCACAAATGTCCGGAACGCTCGCGCGCCGGTTTACCGCCGGATACCGGAAATCGGATGGTGGTGCCGACCGTGATCCAGTTGGCATTCTCGCCGGTGATGTTGCGGCCGTAGATCATGTCGACAGAGAAAATCTCGTTGGGCCGGTAACGCACACCGGTCTGAAACCGAGGCTGGACTGCGCTCGGAATTTCAGACGCTCCGGCCTGACCGAACGCTTCGATCGTCCATTGCAGGGTTTCAGTGAATTTCCAGTCCAAGCCGATGCCGTAGAACAAATAGTGCCGATCCACCGCGCGGTCCCACAGCCAGCCGCCATTGAGGTTGATCCGCATGGTCTCGGAGAGCCGGAACGTTGCCGGAACGACTGCGAATGCGCTGAGGTTCTCGCCGGTCAACGCGTCGAACGACCCGCCGGCATAAAAGGAAAAGCCGAGCTTTCCGATGCCGGTTGGCACGATGTTCATCTTGGCCTTTGGCGCGATCGTGGTGCTCCAATCGCCGTCGTTGCGGGCGTGGTTGGTGAGCATGCTTAACTCGACCGGCCTGAACGGATTGACCACGCAGGACGGATTGGCGACCGCGGAAAAATCGGTGTTGGTTGCGGCCGACATCCAGCTCTCGACCTTGCACGAGCCGACTTCGGAGATATCGGCGGCGTCCACTGCGTAGGCGCCGTTGGCGGCTCGCGCTTCGCCGGCTGAAAGCCAAGCCAAAATGGCCGCTGCCCCTGCTGCTGCAATGCGCCCTGCCCCTCGTTCCATGGCAAAATGCTACCAGAGTCTTTGCCTCGACATAGCCCGGATTTTGCGCCTAACTTGGCCAAATGAGCGACCATGATCTTGACCATCACCACCACGATCACGAACATTCGGAACTGTCGGAGACCGAGCTGCGCGTGCGCGCGCTCGAAACGATCTTGACCGAAAAAGGCTATGTCGAACCGGCCGCGCTAGACGCCATTATCCAGGCTTACGAAACGAAGATCGGCCCGCACAATGGCGCGCAGGTTGTCGCCAAGGCCTGGACCGACCCTGCTTTCAAGCGGGCGTTGCTTGATGACGCCACCAAAGCCGTGAGCACGCTCGGCCATGTCAGTCGGGTCGGCGATCATCTCGTCGCGGTCGAGAACACGCCGGCCCGCCATAACATGGTCGTGTGCACGCTGTGCTCCTGTTATCCCTGGGAAATGCTGGGGCTTCCTCCGGTCTGGTACAAGGCTGCGCCCTATCGCTCCCGCGCGGTAAAGGATCCGCGTGGCGTACTTGCGGATTTCGGCGTCACCCTGCCAAAGGAGACCGAAATCCGCGTCTGGGATTCGACCGCGGAGACGCGCTTTCTGGTGCTGCCGATGCGCCCCGAGGGCACCGAGGGCTGGAGCGAGCAGCAGCTCGCGGAGCTCGTGACGCGAGACTCGATGATCGGCACGGGATTTCCGAAGACGCCGGGTGCGCCCTCATGAATGGCGTCCACGACATGGGCGGCATGGACGGTTTTGGTAAAGTTGAGCCCGAGCCGAACGAGCCGATGTTTCATACCGAATGGGAAGCGCGCGTGCTGGCGATGGTACGCGCAATGGGCGCCGCCGGCGCATTCAACATCGATATGTCGCGCTACTATCGGGAGACCTTGCCGCCGCATGTCTATCTCGGCAGTTCATATTACAAGAAATGGCTGCTCGGGCTCGAGCACCTCCTGATCGACAAAGGTTTCATAGTAGCCGAGGACGTCGCTGCCGGCCATGCGGTGCAGCCGCCGAAGCCACTCAAGCACGGCAAGTTCAGCCTCGATGATGTCGAGCGCGTCACGATCCGCGGCAAATTCGCCCGCGCGGCATCCGCGCCGGCGAAGTTCAAGCCGGGCGACCGTGTGCGGGCCAAGAACATTCACCCGGTGACGCACACAAGGTTGCCGCGCTACGTGCGCGGCCATCTCGGCGTGGTCGAGCGCGATCACGGCTGTCATGTGTTTCCGGACTCGGCTGCAATGGAAGCCGGCGAGAACCCGCAATGGCTCTACACCATCGTGTTCGAGGGGGTCGAACTGTGGGGTCCCGATGCCGATCCCACCGTGAAAATATCCATCGACGCGTTCGAGCCGTATCTGGAGGCGGCGTGATGGAGCCCGCCGCTACGCACGCGACTACTGCTGTGCCGGGCATTCCCCGCGACGCTGACGGTCCGGTGTTTCGCGAGCCTTGGGAGGCGCAGGCCTTTGCAATGGCGCTCGCGCTGCACGAGCGTGGACTGTTCACCTGGACCGAATGGGCTGCCGCGCTTGCCGAGCAAATCAAGCGCGCACAGGCCAGGGGCGATCCCGATACCGGAGAGACCTATTACCGGCATTGGCTCGCAACGCTGGAACATCTGGTTGCCGCGAAAGGCGTCGCCACATCGGAGACCCTGTATCGCTACCGCGACGCGTGGGACCACGCCGCCGACCGCACGCCGCACGGCCAACCGATCGAGCTGACCCCGGAGGATTTTCGCTCCGCATAGAAACTGTCATACCCCGCGCATGCGG
>JBJMTR010000083.1:0-8226 GCA_045811565.1 Bradyrhizobium sp. | reverse complement strand
TGCTGGTTTCGTCGGCTATCGCGCCAAGCGCCATACCGGCGTGGTCGACATCGATCGCCGCGGCGGCTATGCGGTGGATGAATTCTGGGAGCCGATCCCGGCGCGGCCCGATGGCAGCCTCATCCTCGATCCCGGCGAGTTTTATATCCTCGCGTCAAAAGAAGCCGTGCAGGTGCCGCCGGATTACGCCGCGGAGATGGTGCCGTTCGATCCCCTGGTTGGCGAATTCCGCGTGCACTATGCCGGCTTCTTCGATCCCGGTTTCGGCTATGCCGGCGCCGGCGGGCGGGGTGCGCGCGCCGTCCTGGAAGTGCGCTCGCGCGAGGTGCCGTTCATCCTCGAGCATGGCCAGATCGTCGGACGTCTCGTCTACGAAAAAATGCTGGCGCGTCCCGACGCCTTGTACGGCCAGCGCATCGGCTCGAACTATCAGGCGCAGGGCCTCAAGCTGAGCAAGCATTTTCGGGTGTGAACCCTGCAGCCCGATCGGATGGTCCTCATCCCTGAGGAGCGCGCTTCAGCGCGCGTCTCGAAGGATGGCCGCGAGTGAAATCGCGCCTCATGGTTCCAGCGGGTCGGGCGAATGCGCGCCCCGCTGACAGGCTCAGCATCGTCCGGAGACGCGCAAGAGCGCTCCTCATCATGAGGGTTGAGCTACCGCGACGCCGAATGCGCCGCCGGCGTCACGCGCCAGATCGTGTTGCCGACATCGTCGGCGACCAGTAGCGCGCCCTGCTTGTCGAGCCGCACGCCGACCGGCCGGCCCTGGGCTTCCCCCTTGTCGTTGAGGAAGCCGGTCAGCACGTCCTGCGGCGGGCCTGAGGGCTTGCCGTCCTTGAACGGCACGAAGATCACCTTATAGCCGGAGCGCGGTTTACGATTCCATGAGCCGTGCTGGCCGATGAAAGCGCCGCCGGCCATCTCGGACGGAAACAGGTCTCCGGTGTTGAAGGTCAAGCCGAGCGAGGCCGTATGTGCGCCGAGCGCATAGTCCGGCACGACCGCCTTCGCCACCAACTCCGGCCGCTCCGGGTTGACGCGGGTGTCGACGTGCTGGCCGAAATAGCTGTACGGCCAGCCGTAGAACGCGCCGTCCTTCACCGACGTCATGTAGTCGGGAACGAGGTCGTTGCCGAGTTCGTCGCGCTCGTTGACGACCACCCAGAGCTCGCCGGTTTGCGGATTCCATGACGGCCCGTTCGGATTGCGTAGGCCCGAGGCGAATACGCGCCATTTGCCGCTGGCGCGATCGACTTCGAGCACCGCGGCGCGATCCTTCTCGGCCTCGATGCCGTTCTCGCCGACATTGCTGTTCGAGCCGATGGTTGCGTAGAGTTTTGTGCCGTCGGGACTGGCGGTGAGATCCTTGGTCCAGTGGTGATTGAGGGTGCCGGCGGGCAGCTCGGTCAATTTCGCACCCGGCGCGCTAATCCTGGTGTCGCCGCCGTGATAGGGGAATTTCATGATCGCGTCGGAGTTTGCGACATAGAAATCATCGCCGACCAGCACCATGCCAAACGGCGAGTTCAACCCGCTGATGAAAACGCTTCGCGTTTCGGCAACGCCATCGCCGTCGGCGTCGCGCAACAGCGTGATGCGGTTGGCGCTCGGCACGCCGGCGCCCGCCCATTTCTGCGCCTGCTTGTAGATAAAACCCTTGATGCCCTTGCCGTCGTCCGGCTTCGGCGGCGCGTTGCTTTCCGCTACCAGCACGTCGCCGTTCGGCAGCACATAAACGGTGCGGGGATGAGCGAGCCCGGTGGCGAATGCATTCACCGCGATGCCCTTGGCGGCGGTCGGCTTGGCGCCTTCCGGCCAAGGATTGACGGTGGCGATATCGACCGTCGGGATCCAGGAATGTTCGGGCGGCGGCAGGTTCGGCGAGGGACCATAACTCTCCGCCACCGTTGCGGTGTCCCGCGGATCGCTACAGCCGGCAAGCGGCAGCGCCAGCGCACCGAACAGCATTGCCAATAGGAGATTTTTGCGCATGGTGGACTCCCTGAACTGTCACCGATTCAATGCCGGGCGCGGTCGAACGTTCTTATCGTTCGGCATGAATTTCGTGTGAAACCGGCCGGCGTTGGGCCAAGAAACGTATGAATGAGCAGGTGCGGAAATGACGGCAGGGCAGAGCGACGCGCGCGAGGCGGAATGGCGGAAATGGCGCAGCGTCGCCGATCTCTACCACGCCTTTTTCACCGGCCTCATTCTGTCAGTGGTGACGCGGCGTGGAACAGCAGATGCCGCCGAATTCGTGTTCCGGGTATTTCGTCGCCAGCAGCAGGAGCGGTTTCTGCCGGGGCTGGAAAAGCTCGGCCTTATGCATCTCCCGCCGGCGGTGGCGGCGGCGCAGTACCACTATCTTTCCAACTGGATCGGCGGCGTTCATGTCGAATACATCTACGAGACCGATCGCAAGGCCTGGATCCGCTATCCGCCGCCGCGCTGGATCTGGCGCGGTACGGCGATCTGCGGCGTGCCCGGCGAAGTCTCGCGCGCGATGCTGCGCGGATGGCACGCCAATAACGGCGTCGCGCTTGGCAACTTGAAACTCGGTTTCGTCTGCACCAAGCAGAGCGTCGACGGGCAGGATGGGCTCGAAGGTTATTACTGCGAATATGACCATCCGCTGGAGCTCGATCAGCGGCTGATGTTCGCGCGCCACCTTGAGGCGCCGCGGTTCGATCCCGCTGCCGCGCCGGCGTTACCGGTTGCGACCTGGCCAAAGCCGCGGCTCGAAAAAGCCTATCGCAATTACGCGATGGAATATGTGAGGACCGCCGCGCCCGTGATGGTGCAGTTGTTCGGACCGGAAGATGCGAGCTATTTGCTGCACCTGACCGGCAAGCTGATCGGCATGCAATATTTCGACGAGATCGCGCAGGTCTTTGCCGTGAACGGCGGCGGTGCGAAGGAGTTTGCCGCGTTCCTGCACCTCCTGTTCGAGGCGCAGGACGACGTGGCTGATATCAGTGAGTCGCAGGGCGGTTTCGAGATCCGTCAGCAGACATGGAAGCTGATGGCCGATGTCGGCGATTATCACCCGGCCTGCGCCAGCGTCCTCGAGGGGCTGTTCGAAGGTCTGGCGGCCGGCTGTGGCCGCCAGATTCCCGTGCATTTGAAGCAAGCGGCCGCTGGCAAGGCGCCGTTTGTCTGGTCAATGGGTTAAGGCGCCCGCTCGCCTGCAATCCCGCAGGCCCCCATTGCGCCCCGCGCACATGGAATCGGGCTTGGCCGTGGTAGGCAAGCCCCGCGGCGCAGCTCCCAGATTGCGCGCGCGGGAGAAGAAATGCCCGAAATCGGCGTCGCCGAAATACCCGTAGACGAAGACGAGCGCCCGCTTCCGCGACCCGAAGCGCCGGCGAAGAATGCGTTGCTCGACGGGCCGATCCTGCGCACGCTGTTGTGGCTGGCGTGGCCGAACGTGATTGCGCTCAGCGCGGGCACCTGCGTCGTCATCGCCGAGACCTCCTATATCGGCCGGCTGGGCGTGGAATCGCTCGCGGCCATGGCGCTGGTGTTTCCCTGCGTGATCCTGACCATGACGATGTCCGGCGGCGCCATGGGCGGCGGCGTGGCCTCGGCGATTGCGCGAGCGCTCGGCGCCGGCGATATCGATCGCGCGTCCACACTCGCGGCGCACGCGCTCCTGATCGGCCTCTGCTTCGGGCTGACATTCATGCTAGGCATGCTGATCTTCGGCCCAAAACTGCTCGAACTGCTCGGCGGGCGCGGCAATGTGCTGGCGCAGGCGATCGCCTACGCGCAAATCTTTTTTGGCGGCGCGGTGTTGCCCTGGTTGATGAATACCATGGCGGGAATTTTGCGCGGTACCGGCAACATGAAACTGCCGTCGCTGATGATTCTCTCCTCCGCCATCTGGCAAATCATTCTCGGCGGCACGCTCGGCCTCGGGCTCGGGCCTATCCCGCAATTCGGCATGCGCGGCGTCGCTGCCGGTTCGCTGATCGCGTACACGATCAGCATTTCCATCATGGGCTGGTACCTGTTCTCGGGGCGGGCGCGCGTCATCCCGAAGATCGCCGGGCTGCGCATTCGCCGGGCGGTATTCATCGACATTCTGAAGGTCGGCGCCATCTCCTGCTTCTCGCCGCTGCAGTCGGTGCTGACGATCAGCATCTTCACCCATATGCTGGCGGGTTTCGGCACGGCGATCCTGGCCGGCTACGGCATCGGCGCGCGGCTGGAATTCATGCTGACCTCGGTGGCATTCGCCGTCGGCATCGCCTCGGTGCCGATGGTCGGCATGGCTGTTGGCGCCGAGCGGATCGCGCGGGCGCGACGGATCGCATGGACCGCAGGCCTTGTGTCGTTCGTCTCGGTCGGCGTGATCGGCACCTTCATCGCCATCTTCCCCGACCTCTGGGTCAATATTTTCACGGATGACATGAGTGTGCGCGTTGCGAGTCGGCAATATCTGTCTACGGCGGCGCCGATGTACGCGTTCATTGGGCTTGCGATGAGTATGTATTTTTCATCGCAAGGCGCGGCCAAGGTGATTGGCCCCGTGCTGGCGCAGAGTGCGCGGCTGTTGTTCATCGCTCTCGGTGGCTGGTGGCTCTCGACGCACGGCGCGTCACCGCAAAATTTCTTCGCGCTGGCGGCGTCCTCGATGGCGCTGCTCGGCGTGCTGTCCTGCGCGAGCGTGATCCTGACCCGCTGGGGATCGAAATGCGGTCCCGTCCGGGCAGTCCGGCCGGCAATGTCGTGAGCAAAGGCGTTGGAGATTAGCTGGCTCGTCATTGCGACCCACCGGACCGCGACTGCGCTCTCGATGACGGACTCCGCGAAGCGATCCATGGTGCGAAGAAAACAAGTGTGGATTTTGCTTCGTCGCTTACGCTCCTCGCAATGATGGCGCAGGTTAGCGCCACGTTCGCGTTGAACGTTACGCGGCGCTGCGCCCCAGTTTGTTCTGCATCGCGACCGCCGCCTGATCCATCTGGCCGTCGATATAGGGCGCGATCTCGTTGGGCAGCACGTCGACGATCCAGACCAGCCGGCTGCGAGTATCGCCATCGGCAAACACCTGTACCGAGGCGCTGTGTTGTTTGATGCGTTCCGAGACCACGGCATAGACCAGCCGCCGCCGCGTGTCGTCACAATCGACCAATACCTCACGCGCCACCGTACCGTTCGAGAACGTCACGATGCGTGCATCGTCGTCGAGATGGGAATCGAGCACGAAGCCGGGCACGAGGCGTTGATGCACCGCGCTGAAGTCGCGCACCGCGTCCCAGACCTCGTTGGGAGGCGCGTCGATCGGAATGTCTTTGTGGATAGAAGCCATGGGACTGTCTTCTCCATGTCCAGCTAGCGTCATCTCCGAGTGAGCGCGCAGCGCTCACCTGCGGGATGACGGCGGAGTATGTGGTGATCCTTCGTTAGGTACACACCGCCTCGACATTGTTGCCGTCGGGGTCGATCAGGAACGCGGCGTAATAGGTCGGGCTGTAATCCTTCCGCGGTCCCGCCGCGCCATTGTCGCGACCTCCGGCTTTCAGCCCTTCGGCGTGGAATTTCTCGATCGCCGCATGATCCGGCGCGCGGAACGCGACATGGGCGCCACCGTCGGCTTTTCCCTGGCGCAGGTGCAGCCAGAGCGCGGGCTCTCCCTTGGGACCGAACCCCGCGCCGGAATCGTGACGCGAGCACAAGACGTAGCCGAGCGGTGCGAGAGCTGCGGTGTAGAAGCGCACGCTGGCGTCGAGATTTCCAACGCGCAGTCCGATGTGATC
Organism: Bradyrhizobium sp.; assembly: GCA_045811565.1. Classification (GTDB taxonomy): domain Bacteria; phylum Pseudomonadota; class Alphaproteobacteria; order Rhizobiales; family Xanthobacteraceae; genus Bradyrhizobium. The sequence continues at coordinate 2,464 of JBJMTR010000083.1, read as the reverse complement.
GTACATGAGTGTTCTCCAGTGAAAGCGCGCCAGTAGCGGCGCAACCTGGAGCAACCCTAGTCAGTGGAGGGCAAGGCGTTCTTGGAAAATCTTGCGGTCTCCGCGGGAGGCCTGGCGGAACTTCAAGGGCGAGGCGCCGGCGGCGCGGTGGAAGGTGCGCACGAAATTAGACAGATCGCCGAAGCCGACGTCGTAGGCGATATCGGTGATCGGGCTGTCATCTTCGGCGAGCCGCCGCGCCGCATGGCGGAGCCGCGAACGCACCAGATATTGGTGCGGAGTCACGCCCACGACTTCCGAGAATAGCCGCAGAAAATGAAACGGGCTGATGCCGGCTTGATGAGCCGTATCTTCCAGGCCGATTTGTTGGTGCGAATGGGCATCGATCCACAGCGCCGTTTCAACGGCGCGGCGGCGGTCACGGGCGGCATCGGGGGCGGTCTTGCGCGGCTTGCCGGAGACCACCTCGACAAAGCGGTTGGCGAGGATCTGGCCGACCTCGTCGAGACCGATGTCGCTGCTGCCATCTGCTGCCGCCTGCGCCAGCTCGGCGACCACCATCAATTCCGGCAGCGGCGGCGCAGCGCCGGCCTGCCAGACATTCGCGTCATCGCCGATCGCATCCACCAATTCCGGCGTCAGGTGAAACGAGAGGCACTCGTCGCCGCAGACATGATCGTGGGTGCACACATACTCGCCCCCGGGATGGCCGATCAGGATCGATCCGGCCACCAGTTCGTGGAACTGGCCCCGGCTACGGCAGCCGAAACTGCCCTTGCGCACATAGGAGAGCGAGTGGCTCTGATGCTGCTCCACGAACGGTCGATCGCCCGGCCCCGCGCTGCAGCGGAACTCGAACACCGAGATCGCCGGACGTTGCAATAGGGTGGTCGCGTTCATTGCGCAAATCTAGTGATGCGGACGCGGCGGAGCAACGGGGAGCAGGACGTCAGGCAGCGTCCTGCTGACGGTGTATTAGAGCTGGCGGGGGAAAAGATGCCAGTGCTTCTCAGAGCCATCGTCGCCTGACTGAGCGACGCTGATAGCAGCTTCATCGGCTCGGCTGACGTTCTTTTGCTTCAGACGGTCGAATTCTCGCAGGACCTCTAACGGACCGCTTGCCGGATTGCTGCCGCGCTTGCTAGGTTGCGCCGTCAATGCCTGTTGAGAACACTCGCGCAGGTGATTGATCCGCGGGCGTAGTTCAATGGCAGAACGGCAGCTTCCCAAGCTGCATACGAGGGTTCGATTCCCTTCGCCCGCTCCAAAGCCCCGATCAGCCGCAACAACGAGGTGACGTGGGCGATCACGTCCACTGATGCGCCCTGCAACAAGTTGCCGATGGTCGCCCGCTTTTGTCTGCACAAGCTCAATCGCGGCTGCTATCCACACTGCCGGCAACGCCCAGTCCCCTTTTCGCAGGTTACCTTCCATCACGCCTTGATTTCTGCACTTTTCGAGAAGCAAATGGGGCAACGTAGGGTTTTGGAGGGCAGGCGGTGCCGAGGTGGGGGCTCACGTTGTTGCTTGTGGGACTGCTCGGGTTCGTGCTCGGCGGTTGCATGCAATCGACGCTCGCACCGTCGTCCGATGCCAGTTTGACCCCAAAGGACCGGCGGCTGCTGGCCCATGCGCCCTATGCGCAGGCCACCATTCCAGAGACCTATCGCCGGCATATCGTCGAGTATTCGCGCAAGGAGGTGCCGGGGACGATCCTGGTCGATACCGATGCGCGTTATCTCTATTACGTGCTGGCGGGAGGCAAGGCGATCCGATACGGCGTGGCGGTGGGGGAGGAGGCGATGGCCTGGTCCGGCGTCGCAACGGTTGGCCGTATGGCTGAATGGCCCGATTGGGTGCCGACGGCGGAAATTCAGGCGCGGCTCGGCCCGTATCCCGCGCGCATTCCAGGAGGTCCGGCTAATCCGCTGGGCGCCCGCGCGCTCTACCTTTACGAGGGCAACAAGGATACCCTTTACCGCATCCACGGCACCAACCAGCCGGAATATATCGGCCAAGCCATATCATCCGGCTGCATCCGCATGACCAACGAGGATGTCATCGATCTCTTTGATCGGGCGAAGCAAGGCGCGACCGTCGTCGTCCTCCCGCCGGGCCGGAGTGCATGGATGGGGCGCATCGCAGGTCCCCGTACCTGATCAAACCTCGCTGACGTCGATTCCCTTCATGCGGCAAAAGATGGGCCGCCTGAATACGGAAGATTTCCTTCGCCGGACAACGTGCGCTACGGCGCAACGGTAAGCACCGCCTTCATGTTGGGATGGTAGCGGCAATAATATTCCATCGTGCCGGCTTTTTTCAGAACCGAAGTCACGGCCCTTTTCGGCGGCATGGTCACATCGAAGTCGCCGTTTCGCGCGGTGGCGGTGTGGGCGAAGACATCCTTGTTGATCCACTCGATGGTGTCGCCGACTTTGGCGGTGGCTTCCGCCGGCGCGATCAC
>JBJMTR010000082.1:0-9569 GCA_045811565.1 Bradyrhizobium sp. | reverse complement strand
TCGACCGCATGCTGTCGGCCTGGCAGGGGGCTGACGGTGCCTTCGACAAGGCCATCGCAGAAGATCCTGATTTCGCCCTGCCCTACATCGCGCGGGCACGAATTCACCAGATGAACATGGAAGGCACCGAAGCCCGTGCCAAGGCGGCGCGTGCCCGGCAATTGGTAGCCACTGCAAGCGAGCGCGAACGCCGGCATGTCGAGATCATGGCCACCACAATTGAGGGACAGCCGAGGGTGGCCTTATCCAGCTCCGAGCAATATCTGGGCGAATTCCCTCGCGACGCGCTGATCCTCTCGCTCCTGCTCGGCGCGTTCGGCCTGTACGCATTCTCCGGACGTGCCGACCATGACGCGGCAAAGCTCGCGATTTGCGAGCGCCACGCCGGGCAGTATGGCGAGGACTGGTGGTTCCTGAGCTATCTGGGCTGGTCGCATGTCGAGGCGGGAAACCTGAGCGTCGGCCGCTCGTTGACTGAGCACGCCATGTCGTTGCGATCCGAAAACGCCAATGCCGCGCATGGCCTCTCCCACGCCATGTTCGAACAAGGCGATATGGAAGCGGGCAAAACATTTCTTTCGCAATGGCTGCCGGCGCATGAGCGCTTGAGCTTCCTGCACGGGCATCTTTGGTGGCATCTCGCCCTGACGGCCCTGGATATCGGCGATCTCGACGGTGCGCTTGCGATCTACGAACGGCAAATCAAACCGGCGGACCGGCCATACCCGCCCCTGAACATCTTTACCGATGGCGCCTCGCTGCTCTGGCGGCTTTCGCTGGCCGGCAAGGCGGGACTGGAGCTCCATTGGCAGGACGTTGCGGCCTATGGCGATCGATTCTTCCCCCAGGCGGGTGCCCACTTCGCCGATGTTCATTACGCGCTGGTTGCGGCGGCAACTGATAGCGACGGGTTGGAAACGAGATTGGCCCAACTGGAGAACCGCGCAGCCGACGGCAAACTGGCACCGGGCCGCCCGGCTATCGATCTCTGCCGCGGCATCAACGCCTTCGCCGAAGGCGATAACGACAGCGCGGTTCGCATTCTCGAGCCGCTGATGCCTGAGCTTGCGCGGATCGGCGGCAGCCATGCCCAGCGCGAACTGTGGGAGGACACGCTCATCGTCGCCTGCCTCCGAAGCGGACACGGCGAGACGGCGAAGAGGTTGATCTCCGACCGCCTGCATCGCAGGCCGTCGACGCGGGACGAGGCGTGGTCGCGGGAGGCTGAGCGGCAGAAATGTCCAGCTGCTAGTTCGACGCCACTGATGCCATGAAGACCGCGAGCGCCTCGCGATCTTGCGGCGGCATGGTCAGGCCGAGTTTTGAGCGCCGCCACAGGACGTCATCGGGAAAGCGCGCCCATTCTTTTGTCATGAGATAGCGTACCTCGGCTGCCGTCAGCTCGGGGCCGAAGGCCGGGCCCAGATCGGCCTTGGCCTTGGCGTTGCCCAGGATCGTCTCAAGCCTCAAGCCATACGCTCCGACCAGCCGCCTTGCCTGGTCCTCCGAGAGAAAGCGCCAGCGGTCGCACGCGATATCGACCTCGGTCTCGAACCGGCTCCAGGCGAAATCGCCGCCCGGCAGCGGCGCCTTCGCGGTCCAGCGCGGCGCCATCGGGTAGAACCGCGTCAATTCGGAGACGGCCTTCTCCGCGCGCAGCCGCGAGGTGGTGATGTCGCCGCCGAATATCGTGATCAGCGGCGCCTTGCCGCGCCGGTAATCAATCGTGATCCCGCCATCGTGCGGCCACTTGCGCGCGGGATCGATCACCATGTTGGCGCCGGCAACCGTCCGCACCACGTCGACCGTCTCGATCCGCTCGCGAAAATATCGGTTCGCCGCATCGCAGAGATAGGCGATATCGCCGGCGCCCATCGCGACAATTGCGGGATCGCCCTTGAACTGGCGCGTCACAGTGCCAATCAGCATGAAATCGCGCTCATAGGGACTCGCAAAGATCAGCCGCCCGTCGCTGTTCTGGAATACATAGACGTTGTCGCTGGCGAACAGCCGCCGAACGACGATTTGGCCCATTTGCACTGCGCCCAGGGTTGGCGGCGGCACGCGCAACACGATTTCCGCCACCGCCGTGGTCCAGGCGCCGGTCGCATTGACCAGCGATCTTGCGGTAATCACATGGCGATAGCCGCGATCGATCGCGACCAGGCGCCAAATCTCGCCCCGGTCGGCGCGGATGCAGCGCGCGCCGGTTCGGATCACCGCACCCCGTTCGGCGGCACCGACGGCGTTGAGGATCACCAGCCGGGAATCGTCGGCGACGCAATCGGAATATTCAAATGCGGTGCCGAACCGCCGCTGCAGCGCGTTGCCGATGGGATGGTGGGTGACGTCGACGACGCTTGATGCCGGCAGATGTCTGCCCGGGGCCAGCCAGTCGTAGAGCAGCAGCCACGAGCGCAACTGCCATGGCGGACGCTCATCGGAATGGGCAGGAATCGCAAACCGCATCGGCCGCACCAGATGCGGCGCGATCTTCAGCCAGATGTCGCGTTCTCTGAGCGCCGTGCGGACTCGAAGAAAATGGCGGCGCTCCAGCGCGGCCAGATCGCCATGAATCAGCAGCGGCGAGGCCGAGGAAGCGCCGGCGCCAAGATCGCCCTGCTCCAGCATAATCACGCGCAGGCCGCGGCCAGCCGCATCACGCGCAACGCTGGCGCCGTTCAAGCCACCGCCGATGACCGCGAGATCGTAATCCGCCATGCAAGAGGTTTAGCGCTTTCGAGCGGAGCCTGTCCCGCCTCGATTCCATACCGGCCGCATGAAGAAAACGCGCTCAACAAAAAGAGGGAGCGCTGGTCCTGGATTGAGCCAGAACCAAAGTGCTACCCGATCTTGCGCACCGGCTCGATGACATTGCTGCTGCCGCTAACCAGCCCGGCGTATTGTCCGATCGGCGCCGGCTTGCCGATGAAATAGCCCTGTACCGCATCGCAGCCCTCTTCCGACAGGAAGCCGAGTTGCTCTTGCGTCTCCACGCCCTCGGCGACGATCGACATTCCGAGGCCGTGGCCGAGATCGATGACGGCGCGAACGATCGCCGCCGATTGCGGGTTGCGGCCGAGATTTATGACGAAGGCGCGGTCGATCTTGATCTTGTCGAACGGGAACGCCTGCAGATAGCTCAGCGAGGAATAGCCGCTTCCGAAATCGTCCATCGAGATGCGCACTCCGAGCGCCTTCAGCCGCCTGAGCAGCGCAAGGCCGCGATCGAAATCCTCGATCAGGACGCCCTCGGTGATTTCGAGCTCCAGCCTGTCAGGCGCGAGACCGGTTTCGAGCAGGATCGAATGCACGAGGTTCACCACGTCGCCGTGCATGAATTGCGCCGGCGACAGGTTGACCGCGATCTGCAGCGGCACCGGCCAGGACGCCGCCTCGCCGCAGGCCTGGCGCAGGATCCATTCGCCCATTTCCACGATCAGGCCGCTTTCCTCCGCGAGCGGAATGAAATCGCTTGGAGGCACGAACCCACGCACCGGATGCAGCCAGCGCGCCAGGGCCTCGAAGCCGATCACTTCGCTCTCGGCGACAGTCGAACCCGACGCCGCCTGCGGCTGGTAGTACAGCGACAATTCGCCGTTCTTGATCGCCACCGAGAGCTCCTGATGCAGCACGCGGCGATCGCGGATCTGCCGGTCCATCTCCGGTTCATAGACGCTGATCGAGCCGCGCGATTTCGCCTTGGCGCGGAACAGCGCGGCGCCGGCGTTGGCGAGCAGCGAGGCGGCATCCGAACCATTATACGGGAATACCGAGATGCCGGTTGTGCAGCCGGTGCGAACCGGCTTCCTGTCGATATGGAATTCGTTCGCGAGCGCTTCGGCCAACTGTTCGGCCAGCGCGATGCCGGTGTCCGGCTGCTTGCCGTCGATGATCAATCCGAACTCGTCTCCAGAGAGGCGGGCCACCACGCCGCCGCGCGCCGAAGCCTGCAGGCGCTGGGCGACTTCGATCAGCACCTTGTCGCCCATCGCGTGACCGAATACGTCGTTGATTTCCTTTAAGCCGTCGAGGTCGACGCACAGCACGGCGAATTCCTCGTCAGTGCCGGCGCAGGCCTCGATCATCTGCGCGAGCGCCTGCAGGAACGCGGCACGGTTTGGCAAGTCCGTCAGGCCGTCATGATAGGCCATATGCGCCATGCGCGACTCGGTCTGGCGGCGGTCGGTGACGTCCTCGTGGGTCTTGATCAGGTATTGCGGCTCGCCGGCGTCGTCGAGCACGGTCATGCGGCGGGTCAGGAACAGCCGCAAGCCGTCCTTGGTGGAGATCGGGTGTTCTTCGGTGAGCAGGCCGCGTTTCTTGATGGCCGCCTCGTCGCGCGCGATGATCAGCTTGGCCTCGCGCGGATTGAAGATATCCGCGGCGGTCAGGCCGGTGGCATCCTCGCGCCGGCGGTTGAGGATCGTCTCGGCGCTGCGATTGGCGAGCAAATAGCGTCCGTCGGCGACACGTTCGACGATCAGCGAGACCGGAATGTTGTCGACCACGAGCTCGAGGAACTTCTTGTTGTTCTCGAGTTCCTGGGATAGCGAGCGGCGATCGGTGACGTCGTCGAACAGCGCGATCAAGAATGCCGGCTCGTTGTTTTCGTTGCGTGCGACCACGCGGTTCGAAGCAAGGATCCGCTTCTCAGAACCGCGCTCGACGGAGAGTTCGTTGCGGAAATAGCCCTCCGGCGCCTTGAGCGCCGCCTGGTCCGCCGCCGCGATGCTGGCCGCGGTTTCGGGACGGAAGATCTCGTCCGCGCGCTTGCCGACGATGTGATCGCGGGAGAAGCGCGAGAACCGTTCGAATGCGCGGTTGGCGAAGATGTAGCGGCCATCCTCGATGTTCTTGGCGGCCACGCACACCGGAACGTTGTCGAGCACGGATTCCAGGAACTGCGTGGTGGATGCAAGCTTTCGCGACAGCTGGCGCTGGTCGGTGCAATCCTCATGTGTCGCCACCGACCCGCCATTGGGCAGGTCAAAATGTTTGACCAGAATTGATTTGCCATTGGGCAGCTCGGTGATCAGGCCCTCCGGGCTCCTGGCCCGGGCATAAAAATCCTCGATGCTGACATCGAGCAAGCCGCGCTTGCGCCGCATCTCCAGCAATTCCGGCCCGGTCATGTTGCGCGGAACGTCGGAACGCACTAGCGCGTAGATATGGAGATAGCGGTCGTTGCAGAAAACGATGCGCCGCTGCCCGTCGGTCATCACGACGCCCTGGCTCAGATGGTTCAGCGCGGAGCTGATGAACGCGTTGCGCCGCAGCTCCGAACGCTTGGCCTTGCGCAGGGCCGAAAGCACCCAAAGCCCGATGGCGCCCAGAAAGCCAGCAACGACGATACCGCCGATCAGGAGCTCCCAGATCACGTTCGGATCGAGCGCGCCGATATAGCTCGATGGCGCAAAGCCGGGTGACGCCCCCCGGGCCGGTCCGCACGGCACCACGGCAATGACGAGGCACACCACGGCCAGAGCTGGAATTGAATCCTTCCCGCTTGCCTGCCAATTCTTCGCCATCAGTCACCCGCGGATTTCCGGGGTGGAGTGTCTGGCTTCGGCGGTTTGGATCGGGTAAACGCGTCCGCATGCAACCGGAAAATGTGACTCAATTTACGGCAATTGCCCTGACATGATTAATGCTGCACTAACGGGAAGACGGGGCGCGGCGCAATTCGAGACAATCCAGCAGGTTTGCCAGCGCGTTGTTTCGAAGTCGCGGAATAACAACCACATCCGAGCCGGCTTCCCGCCAAATTCCCGGATCTGAAGGACACATGGACAAGGTTGATTGCGTTGTTATCGGTGCCGGTGTGATCGGCCTCGCCGTCGCACGCCGGCTGGCACAGGCAGGCCGGGAAGTGATCGTGCTCGAGGCCGCCGAGGGCATCGGCACTGTGACTTCCTCGCGCAACAGCGAGGTAATCCACGCCGGCATCTATTATCGCGCGGGCAGCCTGATGGCTGAGATGTGCGTTACCGGCAAACGCGCGCTCTACGAGTATTGTCGGGAACACGGCATACCGCATCGCAATTGCGGCAAGCTGATCGTCGCGACGGCGCCGAAAGAAACCGAAAAGCTGCAATCGATCCGGTCTCATGCCGAGGCAAATGGCGTGCTCGATATGCAGCTTCTGTCCGGCGAAGCCGCCCGCGCGCTGGAGCCGGCGCTGAATTGCGACGCTGCGCTGCTGTCACCTTCCACCGGGATCATCGACAGCCACGCCTACATGCTGGCGCTGCGGGGCGACGCGGAAGCGGCAGGCGCTGCTTTTGCGTTTCATACCCCGCTCGCGCGCGCCAAGGTCGTCGCCGGCCGCATCGAGATCGAAGCCGGCGGCGATGCGCCGATGACGCTCGAATGCGATCTTCTCGTCAATGCTGCGGGGCTTGGCGCGCCGGCAGTCGCGCGCAGCATCGAAGGCATGCCGATCGAGCTGATACCGTGCGCCTATCTTGCCAAGGGCAACTATTTCAGCTGCGGCGCGCGGGCGCCGTTTTCACGGCTGATCTACCCGGTGCCGGAGCCCGGCGGACTCGGCGTGCATCTCACTCTCGACATGGCCGGACAGGCCCGGTTCGGCCCCGACGTGGAATGGGTGGAAACCATCGACTACGCGGTCGACCCGGCGCGGGCGGACCGGTTCTATCCGGCAATCCGAAAATACTGGCCGACGCTGCCGGATGGCGCGCTGATGCCGAGCTATTCCGGGATCCGGCCGAAGATCGTGCCGCCGGCGGTCGCGACCCAGGACTTCCTGATCCAGGGACCGCGCGCTCACGGAGTCCACGGGCTGATCAATCTCTTCGGCATCGAGTCGCCGGGACTGACGTCTTCGCTCGCGATCGCCGAGCATGTCGGCGAACTGGCGGAAGTGTGAGCTCTTGGGCGTCAGCTATTGCAGCAAATGCACCTTCAGCGGATGAGCGCATCAGCGCCCACCCGACAGTGAAGAAGTGCTTGCGATATTTGCTAGGCGGCTGGCTAGTGGAGAGTCTCGTCCGCGGTGTGCTTCAACCGCTCGATCTCATCCTTGACCATCAACTTACGGCGCTTCAACTCGACAATTTGCAGGTCGTCTGTGGACAGGTGCACGAGCGCTTCGTGCAATTCGTTTTCGAGAATTTTGTGCTTGCGTTCCAGTTCAACCAGATGCGCCTGTATTGCCATACGAAATCTCCTCGGTGGGTGAAACCTCAGATTCGATCCGGATCGATAAGTCTACACAAGCCATCGAATCTGTCGATGGGTATCGGAAATCGCCGCTCTCATATTTTCGGATTTATCTGTAACCAATCGTGACTATGGAACCCGGTCAGCTTGCACAGCCGGCGCCGAGAGACGATATTCCGCCGGGCGCGCCTCGCAAAACCGTTCACAACCTCATCGTGCATATTAGTTTACATAGATCATGACCGACGAAGATAAGCGCGAACTCCACGCCGAACTTGCGCGACTGCAGCAGGAGCACCGCGATCTCGATGCGGCCATCGACGCGCTACACCAATCGCCGGCCCCAGATCTCCTGATGCTGCAGCGGCTGAAGAAGCGAAAGCTGCAACTGCGCGACCGTATCGCCTTCATCGAGGACCAGATCACGCCGGACATTATCGCGTAGACCTTTCGCCCAGCCTCAGAAAAAATTCTCAGCCGCCCGTCAATTCGCGCAGCACGCGCGCGAGTTGCGTTGGGTCGTGGGGCTTCGGCAAAAACCGTCCTCCTTCGGGCAGATCGTTTTCCCCGACATCCACAAGGCTCGACGTCGCGAGAATCTTGATCGGCGGCCAAGCGGCCCCTGACGGCGCGGGCAAGTTTGAGTCCATCCATCGGGCCTGGATCTGTGTATCGGTAAACACGACCGTGATGTCGCGGCGAGACTCCAGGAATCGATCGCCTCGTCAGCGTCGCCGACTTCGACCACATCGAAACCCGCAGCCGCGATCATATCGACCGCATCCATTCGCAACAGAAACAGGTCTTCGACGATCAACACCACGGGTCTTGTGGAAGCGGAAAGACCCATGCGCGTTCACTCTCAGCGAATGGGCGTAAAGCGGGCAATATTGTTTGTTTTCGTTCCTGAGGAAATTTTAGAATTGTCGAACGGCGCGCTCCCGCCTGAGATCGCCGGCCGCGCCCGGAAACGCGCCACAAAGATGCATTCAGCGCACTTGACTCGGTTAGAACAAAGAGGGAACATACAGCCCTTGCCGCCAGCCGAAGGGAGTTTCGCCATGTCCGCGCAGTCATCGTCCGCACAGTCATCGCTCTCCGACAACAGCCGCTACGAGCAGGCCTGCGATCAGGCGATCGCGATGTGCGACGGCAATCTTCGCTCGACGATCAAGGCGCTGATCATGGCCAACGAGTATCTCGAAACCGAGCTGGAGGAATTGCAGGCTGCTATCGCCGCCGGCTGCGCGCCGGCCAGAGCGTTCGCCAGCGAGACGTATGCCCGCGGACTTGATCCGGGGACCGTTACCGGTTCGCAGGAAGAGAGTGCGCCCACACAAAGAGCCAAATCAGCGCACGCGAACAGCGACGCCGCCTGAGGGATCGACAGGGAGTGAACCAACCAGGAGCAAGACGATGGCTGACGTCACCTACTACGTTGCGCTGCCGTTCCTGCAGGACGATACCGGCGCGCCGGTCGCGGGAAACGCCGAGGAATGCCAGAGTTCGACGAGCGCGTTGCGGCGCGCCGAGATGATGTCGAGGATGGCCGGGAGCATCGGCGCCGTCGCCTTCAGCCGCACCGGCGATCCCATGATCGGCGAATTCGGCGACGCGCAATTGCTGCGGAAATTCGGCAATGTGCCGGATGATTTGAGCGGGCTCTAAGAGCCCCTGCTGTTTCGATGCGTGTTCCTGACGCGAACCGCTGTCCGTCGGATCAAGTCCAGGGCAGGGTTCCGCTTGAAAGCGTTTGGCTCGTTGAAAGCGCTTTCGTCTCGTGCCGGCGCTGTGCCTTGCGGACATACATCGCGCTGTCGGCCTCTTCGAGCGCGCGGCCAGCTTCGGCGTGCGGACCGAGGATCGCGACGCCGGCGGAGGCGCCGGCGCTGATGTTGCGGCCGTTGAAAACGAATGTCAGGCGATCGATCGCCTCTTCCAGCGAGACCGCCTTGGCCCTGGCGTCGGTTTCGCTCAGATTCCACAGCAGCACCGCGAATTCGTCGCCGCCGAGCCGGCCCACCACGTCGGAGGCGCGCACCTGGGTCGACACCGTGGTGACGATGGCCTTGAGCACTTGGTCGCCGGCGGCATGGCCGAACGCGTCGTTGATCGGCTTTAAGCGGTCCACGTCGAGCACAATCAGCGCGCCGCTGGCGTGATAGCGCTTGATGTAGGCGATCGACCGATTGAGCTCCCGCTCAAAACCGCGCCGGTTCAGGATATCGAGCAAAAAGTCAGTATCGGCGGACGCCTCCAACTCCTCGATTCGCGCCTGCGCCTCGGCCAATTGAGCTTTTAGCCGGCGAACCATCGATTTGGCGTCTTTTGCGGCCGGCCGCGATACGGACGCGGATTCGGCCCGGCGCAGCGCGACTTTGCGC